>DATGSD010000201.1:0-4727 GCA_035302965.1 Burkholderiaceae bacterium
ACCGATCAGTCGATTATCACGCAAGCGATGTTTTGGCCTTATTTACTCGATGCGCAAAAAACCGAGATGGACAAACAGCATTTTTATGAGGGCGAGCAAATTCGTGACATCGGGACGGTAACACATGTACGCTTAAATATGATTCCCGATGGTGGCATTAGCCGGCTACGTATTTGGGGGCGTTTAGCCGAGTAAATAAAGGCCTGCTGTTGGCCTTAGGCTACCCACTTTTAATTCAATCCAAAATTAGAACAGTTCATGGGCGCCTTGGCGCCCCATTCAGGAGGCACAGTGTGGTTGTATTAAAGTTGCAAACCATTAGTAAGCAGCGTTTTGCACCTTTCGGAGATCTTATCGAAATAGCTGATACCCCGTGGTTTCCGATTAATAATGGTACGACCAAGCGCTACCATGACCTTGCAAATGTTCAAGTACTCGGGAAAGATGGACGAGTAGGGATTAGTCTGGCTAAAGGAGAGGCGTTTCGCTTTCCGCTAACAGTTAGCATGCTAGAACGCCACCCTGTGGGTAGCCAAGCTTGGTTACCGTTTAACCAAACCCCTTTTGTGGTGGTGGTTGCTCCAAATGGCCCCGACGACAAACCCCTAGAGTCTGGCTTGCAGGCATTTTATGTAGAAGGTCATCAAGGGGTTAATTACCATGTTGGTACTTGGCACCACCCCTTAATGGCTATCGACCAAGTGGGTGATTTCATTGTTGTCGACCGTATCGGTGAAACTCCCAATTGCGATGAAGTCGCCCTTCGCCAAACTTACCAGATTAAACGAAGCCAGGAGGAGGCATGACAAATTCAAGCAAACCGCGCAACAGCGTACGGTTTTATCTTAACGGGCAATTCCACGAAGTCGTTCCTTCATCGCCAACGCAAACGGTTCTGCAATATTTGCGCGACGATAAAGGCATGACGGGCACCAAAGAAGGCTGCAACGAGGGCGATTGTGGCGCCTGCACCGTTACCAAAGCCGATTTAAACAGCAACGGCGAGGTCGAATTACGCTCGGTAAATGCTTGTATTCGTTACTTACCCACACTTGATGGCAAGGTGGTCTGGACGATTGAAGCATTAGCCGCCAATGGCACTTTGCACCCAGCTCAACAAGCCATGGTCGATTATCACGGCTCTCAATGCGGTTTTTGTACGCCGGGCTTTTTAATGTCGATGTACACCATGTATCACAAGGGTTTAGTGCAACCCAATCGCGAACAGGTGCTCGAGCATCTTTCTGGTAATTTGTGTCGCTGTACTGGTTATCGGCCTATTATCGATGCCGCCCGTAATATGCATCAGTATCCGGCACCGCCTTTCGATTTAAACCAGGTTGCGCAGCAATTACACGAGCTTAGTAAACAATGCGCTCAAGAACTTGTCATTGATAGCCCAGCTGGCCAGTACTGGGCGCCGCGTAGTCCCGAAAGTTTAGCGGCTTTGTTCGAGCAACACCCCGATGCCGTTTTATTGGCTGGCGGTACCGATGTTGGTTTATGGACGACAAAATTACTGCAATCGCTTAATAAAATTATTTATATTGGTGATGTTGCTGCCTACGATAAAATCGAAACTAATGACGATGGCATTATTATTTATGCCATGGCGTCGCTAAACGATGGCTACGAGGCTATGGTTGCCGAATACCCCGAAGCTCTCGAGATGTGGAAACGCTTTGCCTCAATGCCTATCCGAAACTCAGGCACTTTTGTGGGTAATTTAGCTAACGGTTCGCCAATTGGCGACAGTGCGCCATTTTTAATTGCGGTACAAGCGCAGGTAGTTTTGCGTAAAGGCTCTAAGCGGCGCGAACTACCGCTTGAAGACCTTTATGTCGATTATCGTAAACAAGCACGCGAGCCTGGCGAATTTCTTGAGGCGATTATTATTCCGCGCCGACAGGCTAATATAAAAGTAGCAACTTATAAACTATCAAAGCGCGTCGACCAAGATATTTCGGCCATTTGTAGCGCCTACGCCATCCAATTGCAAAATAATAAAATCGCGTCGGTTCGCATTGCTCATGGGGGTATGGCGGCCACATCACGGCGCGCCTATAAGGCCGAAGAGGCGCTTCTGGGAGCGACCTGGGACGAAGCCGCTGTTGCTAAAGCCATGCAGGCCCTCAACGACGACTACACCCCCCTCACCGATATGCGTGCAACAAGCACCTATCGCGTGAAAGGAGCCCAAAACTTGTTGTACCGCTTTTACCTCGAAAGCACTGGTACGGCTGGTACACGAATTTAAAGAGGTGGCACAAATGACTCAAACTTTACAAGCTGTCGGTTTGCCCCTAGCGCACGAAAGTGCTCATTTACATGTAACGGGTCAAGCACAATACACCGACGATATCCCCGAACGCCAAGGATGCTTATATGCCGTGCTCGGTTTGGCCGAACACGCTCACGCCCGTGTTGTCTCAATGGATTTTTCTGACGTTTTAGCCTACGAAGGCGTAGTCAGGGTTTTTACCATCGACGATATTCCGGGTAATAAATATGTGGGTTCTTATATTCAAGATGAACCCGTTTTTACCGATGGCTCTACCCAATACATTGGTCAACCGCTGTTTGCGGTTGTGGCCCGCACTCAAGACCAAGCACGTCGGGCCGCGCGTTTAGCAAAAATTACTTACGAAGAGCTCGAGCCAATTTTGTCAATTGAAAAAGGGGTGGCCGACGAAGCTTATGTGTTGCCGCCGGTACAAATTTCGCGAGGTAATTTGCAAGAAACTCTCGAGGCTGCACCGCATCGTCACCAAGGAAGTTTCTACTGTGGTGGCCAAGAGCAGTTTTATCTCGAAGGCCAGGTTGCTTATGCAGTGCCAGGCGAAAGTGACGAAATTCATGTGTATTCGTCCACTCAGCACCCAACCGAAATGCAAACCATGATTGCCAGTGTTTTGGGGCGCCCGGCGCACACAGTAACGGTTACGTGCCGGCGCATGGGCGGTGGTTTTGGGGGTAAAGAAAGCCAATCGTGGCCGTTTGCGGTTGCCGCAGCGCTTATTGCCGACACCCTAAAAGTGCCGGTAAAGCTGCGCGTCGATCGCGATGACGATTTTATGATTACCGGTAAGCGCCACGATTTCCGGGCCGAATACGATGTAGCCTACGATAACGACGGCCTTATTCAGGCAGTACGCTTCGAACAGCAATTAGGCTGTGGTTATTCAGCCGACTTGTCCGGAGCCGTCGCCGACCGCCAAGTCTTTCATACCGATAACACCTACTACCTCGATACTTTCGATATCCGCTCATTGCGGGTAAAAACCCATATGCAATCAAATACCGCATTTAGGGGTTTTGGTGGCCCACAGGGTATTTTGTGCATCGAATACGTTATCGAAGATATCGCTCGGCGCTTAGGGCTCGATCCGCTCGATGTTCGCAAGCGTAATTTTTATGGCAAAACCGAACGCAACGTTACGCCCTATCAAATGACGATTGAAGACAACGTCATCCACGAATTAGTCGACCAACTCGAAGAATCGTCTGAATACCGTCGGCGCCGTAAAGAAATTGAGGCCTTTAATGCCGAGAACACCATTCTTAAAAAAGGGATTTCGCTCGTTCCGGTTAAGTTCGGAATTTCTTTTACCGCAACTCATTTAAACCAAGCGGGTGCTTTGGTACATATTTATACCGATGGCTCTGTTTTGCTAAACCATGGCGGTACCGAGATGGGGCAAGGGCTTAATACCAAGGTTGCACAAGTCGTTGCGCACGAGTTTGGCATCCGCCTCGAGCAAGTGCGTGTTAGTGCCACCGACACTTCCAAGGTTGCTAATACCTCGGCAACGGCAGCATCAACTGGTACCGATTTAAACGGTATGGCGGCACAAGATGCGGCCCGCAAAATTAAGGCCGGCTTATTAGCTTTTGCGGCCGAGCACTATGGTTGCGATGAAACCGAAGTCGTATTTCGTAATGGCCAAGTTTATTGTGGGCCGGCGGCTACCGTGCCTTTTGCCGAGTTTATTCAGCAAGCGTATTTGGCTCGTGTGCCTTTATGGTCTTCGGGCTTTTACCGGACGCCAAAAATTCATTACGATTTCGACACACTTACAGGTCGCCCTTTCTATTATTTTGTTTATGCGGCAGCGTGCTCCGAGGTTATTATCGACACTTTAACGGGCGAAAACCGTTTGTTGCGCGCCGACATCTTATATGACGCTGGTCAAGTAATTAACCCAGCCATCGACTTAGGCCAAATCGAAGGGGGCTTTGTTCAGGGTGTGGGTTGGCTAACCAGCGAAGAGTTGTGGTGGAACGACGAAGGGCGCTTAATGACGCATGCGCCGTCTACTTATAAAATTCCGTCGGTGTCCGATTGTCCACAAGAGCTTAATGTTGCTTTTTTCGAAAATCGTAACGTCGAAAACACCGTTTGCTCGTCTAAGGCAATGGGCGAACCACCACTACCAACAGCCATTTCGGTTTTCATGGCAATCCGCGAGGCAATTGCTAGTTGTGCCCCAGAAGCCAAACACATCCCGTTAAATGCACCGGCAACGGCCGAAGAGGTTTTGCGCTGTCTCGATGTGGTGGCGCCCGACCGCTTTCCTATTAAGCCCCAAGGCGTGTGCACGGTTACGAATCAATTAACAACTGTTTAAACGCTCAATGATCACATCCGAGATTCTTCATCCTGAAACCCAGCTGTTTAGCCCGTTAAAGTGGCTGTCTGAAGCCATTTTGCGAGTGCAAACAGGCTT
>DATGSD010000202.1:0-6123 GCA_035302965.1 Burkholderiaceae bacterium
TAACCCATTGCGCCATATCGATCCTATCGGTACCATTGCTGTGCCTTTGGTTTTGTTGTTTAGTAGCAGCCTTATGGGAGGCCAAGCGTTTTTGTTTGGTTGGGCCAAGCCCGTACCCGTTAACTTTGGCCGCTTGCGCCGACCTAAACAGGATATGCTTTGGGTGGCATTAGCGGGCCCAGCTTCTAATTTAGTAATGGCTATTATTTGGGCCATGGCGCTGCGTATGCAAGTCGAAGCGGGCAGCCCAATAACGGGCTTTTGGGTACAAATGGCAATTGCCGGGGTGTGGGTTAATCTTATTTTAATGGCGCTTAATTTGCTGCCTTTGCCGCCACTCGACGGGGGGCGCATTGTGTACAGTTTATTGCCCAACCAACTGGCGCTTCAATATGGCAAAATCGAACCTTATGGTTTGTTAATACTTATTGTCTTGATGTTTGCCGGTGTGTTAGGAGCTGTGCTCCAGCCCTTACTGCTTTTTGGCCAATTTATTATCCGTTGGTTTGTTTAAACGCATTATTGGGCTATATGCGGTGCCACGAATCCGCTAAACTTATGCAATATTTTTTTCTTAGGCCTTTTTAGGGCCAGTGTTGTCTTCGGAGTCTTTTTATGACCAGCCCAGATTCTGCTACTCCTGTCTTTCAAGGCAGTTTGGTCGCTCTCGTTACGCCTATGCGTGCTGACTCCAGTCTCGATTTCGATTCTTATCGCAAACTCATCGACTGGCATGTCGAGCAAGGTACCGACGGGCTTGTTGTCGTTGGTACTACTGGCGAATCGCCGACGGTCGACATGGACGACCACGCCGATCTTATCCAAGTTGCGGTCGAGCATAGTGCCGGGCGTATCCCGGTTATTGCCGGTGTTGGCGGTAACTCGACAGCCGAGGCCATCCATTTAGCACGCCATGCCAAAGAAGTGGGTGCGCAAGCCGGTTTGTCGGTTGTGCCTTATTACAACAAGCCTACCCAAGAAGGGCTTTACCAGCACTTTAAAACCATTATTGAAGCCGTCGATTTGCCTTGTATTTTATATAACGTGCCAGGGCGTACGGTTGCCGACATTTCCGACGAAACCATTTTGCGTCTGGCTCAAATTCCTGGCATTATCGGTCTCAAAGATGCAACGGCCAATATTGCTCGGGTAGGATGGTTAACTCGCCATATGCCGGCTAATTTTCAGTTGTTTAGTGGCGACGATGCCACTGCGGCGGCATTAATTTTGCTTGGGGGGCGCGGTAATATTTCGGTTACGGCCAATGTGGCTCCTAAGCTTATGCGCGATCTTTGTCATGCCGCCCTCAGGGGCGACGTTGCAACCGTGCGCGAATTAAATCAGCGCTTGGCTGTTTTAAATAAAGTATTGTTCATCGAAGCTAACCCGATTCCGGTAAAGTGGGCAGCCGCCCAAATGGGTTTAATCGAATTAGGCTATCGTTTACCATTAACCTCTTTGCACGAGCAGTATCACGAAGTGGTGCGCAACGCGCTAAAAGACTTGAGCTTACTCTAATGAAATCAATGCGTCGTACTAAACGCTATTCGGGGCTTGCTGTCGGTGTAGCTGTTTTAACACTGGCGGGTTGCTCGCAGTTTGACCAGCTTCTGGGCCGCGAAGAGCCTATCGATTATCGCAGCACGGTGTCGGGCGATCCGCTTAGCATTCCGCCCGATTTAACCCAGGCTAGCCAACATGCACAATATCGGGCCCCCGAAGGTACCACTACCTTTAGCCAATATGCGCGTAGCCAAGCAGAGCGCAGCCGCATGGGCGCCCGCGATCAAATCTTGCCCGAGCGCGACGACATTCGGGTAATGCGCGATGGCGATTTGCGCTGGTTGGTTGTTAACCAGCCCGCCGAAGATCTTTACGCCAAAGTAGTCGATTTCTGGGGCGAGCAGGGGTTTACTATTTACCGCCAAGATCCGCGCGCTGGCGTGATGGAAACCGACTGGGCCGAAAACCGCGGCAAAATCCCCGAGGGCTGGATCAAAAGCGCTTTGGGTTTTATCTTAGATCAGGTTTACGATAGCGGTGAGCGCGAGCGTTTTCGTACACGCCTCGAACGGGTTGACGGTAAAACCGAAATTTACATCACCCACGATCAAATGGTCGAAACCGGTACGGCCGATCGCTCGGGTTGGAAGTGGGTCGAAGGTAAAGAAGATCCTAACCTTAATGCCGCGATGTTAGCGCGTTTAATGGTGTTTTTAGGTACCGATACCGATCACGCCCGACAATTAGTGGCAGAGGCACAAAAAACCGATTTAAAACCCGAAATTTCTGCCGCCACCGATGGGCAAGCCATGCTTAATTTAAACCAGCCCTTCGATCGTGCTTGGCGACGGGTGGGTGTGGGTATCGATTCGGCTGGTTTCTCGCTAGAAGACCGCGACCGCTCAACAGGCGATTACTACATCCGTTACCTCGATACCGACACGGGTCGCAAAGTTTCTCAGCCTGGCTTAATTGACCGTATGTTGGGTCGTAAAAGTGCTACCGAAGCCGACACCTTGGTGGTTCGAGTTATCGATCGTGGCCAAAGCAGCAGCGTTATTGTCACCGACCGCGATGGTCAGCAAGATAACTCTGAAACCGCCCGTCGTATCTTAACGGTCTTGGCCGAGCATATGTAGTCTTTAGCCGACACTTGCTTTAGTGGGAGCCAGCTGAATTAATATTTTGTGTTGGCTGGAAACACGACACCAAACGGCTAAGCAGAATAACTGCTTAGCCGTTTTTAATTAAGAGTTGGCTACACTGTCGGAAGCTGTCAAGACTGTCTTGCAAGCGGGTTAGAAAGCTGTTGAGTAAGTGCTATCTTAAAAGCGGTTTAAGCCTTGCGAGGGGTTGGTTTGTAAAGCAGCCAGGCTTCGTCCATCCATAAGGCCAGCAGTTGGCGTTCGCTAGCATTAAGCTGTTGGCCTAGCTCGGCGGTGCAATTTAGGTAGCGTTGGTCGGCTAGTTTTTTTAAGGCAGGCGAAGGGGCTAATGGAGCTAGTTCGCCATTAATAAATAATTCGGTATCGGTATAAAGCATGCGCGTGCCCCGATGCAGTTCTAGCCTACCAGTTTCGGGTAACGCTTCTTCAAGGTCGATCGTTAAAGGGCTGTTCGATTCCTCGAAATAGGCCGAGGCCGACGGCTCGCTTAGCCAATGGCCTAAAAATCGGGCGGCTAAAGCGGGGTTAAATTCTATGGTTTTAACCGCTTTTAAGGCGGTATCAATAAGCGCTTGGGGGATTTGCGCCGGCGTGTTGGTGGCGGGGGCGTTTGGGTCGCTATAGTGGCTATCTAAAACAGGACCATCGAGAGGGTCTTCTGAATATAAACCGCTAAAGTCGCCAATTCGGGCCATGAGATGGTCGCCGGCCGTATCGAGTAAGCCACGGGCCAAGGTGGCGAGGCTTGGCGCTCTGAAACCGATAGACAAAGTAACGCCAATACCTTGGGCGATACCATCGTGAGCAATGTGCGGTGGCAGGTAAAGCATGTCGCCTGGCACAAGCACATAATCTTGCTCGGGTTGGAAGTTGTCAAGGATTCTTAAGGGCAGACCTGGCTTTAGGCTGAGATCGTCTTGTTGGCTAATGCGCCAGTGTCGTTGGCCGTAAGCTTGCAATAAAAATACGTCGTAACTATCGAAATGTGGCCCAACGCCACCTCCGTCGCTAGCCACACTGGCCATAATATCGTCTAAGCGAACATCGCCCACAAAACGAAACTTCTGCATTAATTGGGCGATGTCGTCGTAATGGGCTTCGAGGTTTTGAATGAGAATGGTCCAGTTAGGGACAGAAAAATCGGGCAGGTCGCCAAGGGGGCCGTAGTTAAGTTCCCAATTACCGTGGTGATGCCGAATGTAGCGCGATTCGACATAGTCGTTTGTGGCCAACAGGCAAAGTTCGTCGGGGCTAATGGGCGATTTGAAATTAGGAATGGCCTGACGAATAAGCAAGGGTTTTTTTTGCCAGTACTCTTGCATAAACTGTTGGGGCGTAAGGCTGCCGAGTATATTCATGGCCATGTCATAGTTAAAGTTTTTAAACAAGGCGTTAAGGAGCCTGCTTATTTGAACCCAGTAGTAATTTAAGACGGTAAAGCTCGTTAAGGGCTTCGCGAGGTGTTAGGTTATCGGGCTCGATGTCGGTTAAGGCTTCAATAAGTGGACTAGGTTCTAGCTCTGGTTCTGGCGGCTTAGATTCCGTTGGCTTATTTTTAGCTGGCGCGGCAAATAGGTCAAGCTGGGGTGATGGCGCGTTAAGATTTTCGAGTTGGCGTAGTTTTTGCGTGGCATGTCGAATAACCGCTGGGGGTAAGCCAGCGCGTTGGGCCACTTGTATACCGTAGCTGCGGCTGGCTGGTCCGGGGCGCAACTCATATAAAAAAGCGATGCCGGCAGGCGTGTCGGCGGCCGCTAAATGGGCATTATGTGCTTGCGGATGATGTTGCGCCAGCTGGGTCATCTCGAAGTAGTGTGTCGCAAATAAGGTTAATGCGTGGTTGTGTGTCAGCAAGCGTTCGGCGATTGCCCACGCTAGAGCGAGGCCGTCATAAGTAGACGTGCCTCGGCCAATTTCATCTAAAAGCACCAGGCTTTTAGCTGTGCTGGCAGCCAAAATGGTTGCTGCTTCGGTCATTTCAACCATAAAGGTTGACCGGCCACCCGCTAAATCGTCGGCGGCACCTATGCGCGTAAAAATACGGTCGATAGGCCCAACCGTGGCCGCTGATGCCGGTACAAAACTGCCCACTCTGGCCAGTAGGGTAATTAGCGCGACTTGGCGCATATAGGTCGATTTACCCCCCATGTTTGGCCCAGTAATTAACAGTAGTTGGTGCTGCGCGTCTAGCGTGCAATCGTTGGGAATGAAGCGCTCTATTGTGTGCTCTACAACCGGATGGCGGCCGTTTTCTAGAAGAATTTCGTTGCTGTCACTGAGCGTTGGCGCTACCCAATCGTTGTTAGTCGCGTGCCAAGCCAAAGCGGCTAGGGTATCAATTTGGGCGATTGCGGCGGCACAGTCGTGTAGCGCAATGGCCCACTGCTGAAGAGTTTCGATTAATTGCTCGTAAAGCCATTTTTCTCGAGCCAGCGCCCGTTCAGAGGCCGAAAGAATTTTATCTTCCCATTCTTTAAGTTCGGGAGTAATAAAGCGTTCGGCATTTTTGAGGGTTTGTCGGCGTTGGTAATCGGCCGGTACGTTGTCAGCTTGGCCGCGTGACACCTCAATAAAATAGCCGTGCACGCGATTGAACTGTACACGTAGGTTATGAATGCCTGTACGCTTGCGTTCACGGCTTTCTAACTCGATTAGAAAGTGGCTGGTATCGCTGCTTAGCGTGCGTAATTCGTCAAGTTCGGCGTCGTGGCCATCAGCAATGACGCCGCCTTCGCGCAACAAAGCCGCAGGTTCGGGTGCGATGGCGCTTTGCAGTTGCTGTAAGGGTTGGGGTGGCAGTTGAATTGCCTGGCTTAGTTCTGTTAGTAAAAAAGCGGCGTCGAGGTGCGGCGCTAATAACTGTTGAAGCTCGGGTAGGGTGGTTAACGCGTCGCGCAGGCTGGCGAGTTCACGAGGGCGTGCGCTACCTAGGGCAATTCGGGTAGCAATGCGTTCGATGTCGGGCAGTTGTTGCAGATAATGACGAATACTGTTTAGGTTGTCGGGTAGCGAGCTTTGTGCGGCTAGCGTTGGGTTGGCTAGAGCGGCTATCGCTTCTTGTCTTTCTTTAACGCGTTGGTTGTCGCGCAATGGGTGGTGAAGCCAGCGGCGTAATAAGCGGCTGCCCATTGGTGTACGGCAGTGATCCAGCGTCGAAAACAAGCTGGGCCCTTTTTCACCACTTAAGGTGTCGGTTAGTTCAAGGTTTTGACGGGTTACGGGATCAAGCACCACATAGCTCGATGAATGGTCGATGCGAATGCTACGGATATGGGAAAGCGCTTGTTTTTGGGTTTGCAGTACATAATGCAGTAAAGCACCAGCAGCGCTAGTTGCCAAGGGGTAGTTATTGAGCTCGAAACCAGCTAGGGTTTCGACCTCAAAGTGGTTTTTAAGCGTTTCGCTGGCAGCCGCATAGTCGAAATGCCAGTCGGCCAAGGTACTGGCGGTAATG
>DATGSD010000203.1:0-21084 GCA_035302965.1 Burkholderiaceae bacterium
CGACGTTTCGGCCGCCATGTTGGCCGATTTTGCCTGTCAGTGGGTTTTGGTAGGCCATTCAGAACGCCGTGCACTTTACGCTGAAAGCGACGAAACGGTCGCTAAAAAAGCCCAGATAGCGTTAGAATTTAATTTAACGCCCGTTATTTGCGTGGGCGAAACTTTGGCCCAACAAAAAGCCGGTGAAACCTCGGCCGTTATAGCACAGCAATTAAAGCCTATTTTGGCGTTTGAGCCTGCTTTGTTGCAGCGTGTGGTTATTGCCTACGAACCCGTTTGGGCTATTGGTACTGGCCATTCGGCTAGCCCCGAACAAGCGCAAGCTGTGCACAAATTTATTCGCAACACCCTAAGCCAAAAGCAAGCCGAACAGCTGCGTATTTTGTACGGTGGCAGTGTTAAGCCCGAAAACGCCGCTAATTTGTTTGCTATGCCTGATATCGATGGTGCTTTAGTTGGCGGCGCCTCACTGGTAGCGAAAGACTTTCTCTATATTGCCGCCGCCTAGCCTCGGAGTATTCTCATGGAATGGTTGTCCTCAGTTTTATTAGCGATTCAAGTTGTTACCTCGCTAGGTATTATTGTTTTAGTTTTGCTGCAGCAAGGCCAGGGGGCCGATATGGGTTCCTCGTTTGGTAGTGGCTCGGCTGGCAGCTTGTTTGGTGCCTCGGGTGCTGCTAACTTTTTATCGCGTACCACTAAATGGGTGGCTGTAGTGTTTTTCTCGGCCACAATTGGTTTGGCCTATTTAGCGCACCATACCGGAGACTCCATCCTCGATGGTGGCCTCATGAGCGATTTCCAATCCGAGCCCGCACCTGCGCCGGCTAGCCAGCCAGATGCCGCCGTGCCGACAGCGCCTGGCCAAGATTCTTCTTCAGCTATCCCCGATGCGCCTAGCTCATCCGATAGCCAAGTGCCCGCTGTACCTAGCGTTCCTAATAACTAATTAACGGTTGCTTGAAGGGCTGGGTTTTATCTGTTTGTTTGGGCACCACCCACCCACTTGCAGCCTAGCCCCGTTTACTGGTATAGTTACGCTCTTTACTGGCTAGCTAGTTTTAGTTAACTAGCTAGCACAAAAGCCGACGTGGTGGAATTGGTAGACACGCTATCTTGAGGGGGTAGTGGCGAAAGCTATGCGAGTTCGATTCTCGCCGTCGGCACCAACGCAAAATTGCTCACCCATTGGGTGGGCTTTTTTTATGTCTATTTACAGATGTTGTTGGTTGGTTCTAGGTTTTAGCTCATAAAAAGTAGGCTATTTATTGTGTCAGCTAATCGCATAATTCTGATCGTGCAACACTTAGGCTCAAGGGCCATCATTTAGCCAAACCTAGCAATAGGCAATAAGAGCCAAATGTTAAAAGCGTTTAATTAAGCGCGCTTATATTTAGATAGGGGTAGTTACTAGTTGACTAAACCCCAATTGCTTCCGCTATTTTCGATCTGTATGTTGTTTATAAACCACTTAAATAATACAAAAACACAGAATTTACACTGTTTTAAGCGCTTTTATTGGCAGCTTGGCCGCATATTTGGTGCAATGATGGCAGTCTTGGTAGCGCGGCCTGCTTGGTTAATTGTTGCTCAGCAGCATTTTTAGCTCTGTAACTTCCACAGCCGCCGTCCTGCTTTTTTGTTCACGATCGGAGTTCTTCACAATGAAAAAAACACTGCTAGCACTTGCCCTAATGACGGGCTTTGCCGGGGTTGCTCAGGCCGAAACCTCGGTTACTCTATACGGTGTTCTTGATGGTGGTATAGCCTATCAGCGGCTCAAGGGAACAGTCGACGGGAAGCGTGTTAGTCAAAAATACACAGGCATGATTAATGCCTTCGAATATGGCAACCGTTGGGGTTTGCGTGGCACCGAAGATTTAGGTGAAGGCCTGCAAGCGGTGTTTCAGCTAGAAAGTGGTTTTGATCTCGGAACAGGCCAAAGTGCGCAAGGTGGTCGTTTGTTTGGCCGTCAGGCGACTGTTGGCTTGCGTTCTGACGCCTGGGGTCGCCTCGATTTAGGGCGCCAGGCTACGCTAGGTAGCAATTATGTTCCGGACGTTGCGTCGCCATTTAATAACAGTTTTGGTTTGGCCACTGTCGGTACGGTCATTGGTGGTTTAAATACGGTGTATTTAGACAATATGATTATGTACCAAACACCGGTAGTTTCTGGCTTGCAGTTGGGTGTGGGTTATTCGTTTAACCGTAGCGGAACCCAGCGTTTTGGTGCGCACAACGAAAACTCGCGCGCCTGGACAGCCGCCATTCGTTACAGTAATGGGCCCTTAGCCTTGGCCGCAAGCTACGATCGCAACAAAGCCCCTTACCGCGAAGGTGGTGTGCGCGTTAGCGATTGGACCTTGGCCGCTAGTTACGATTTCGACGTAGCTGCGGTTTACGCCGGTTTTGGTCAAAGCCGTAACGGCTGGCAAAACTCGGTTGGCTATATGGACTTCCCAACAAGTAACTTAAGCACGCAGGTTAGCGAGTTTGTTAACACCAACGCCGATGGCTACATCCTTAACGACGGTATGAAAGTAAATTCGTACTCGCTAGGTGTTAGCGCGCCGCTGGGTGGTGGTACCTTGATGGCTGCCTGGGGTATGGCCGACCCTCGTTCGAGCGGTGACGTTATTAAGTCGTCCGGTATTGTCGACAAAATGCAGTTGTATGCACTTGGTTATTCTTACAATTTTTCAAAGCGTACCAGCATGTATGCTGTGGGTGCTTACGTGAAAAACTACAGCATGCTGAAGGGCTTGAAAGCACATCAGGCAGCGGTTGGTTTAGTTCACAAGTTCTAAACGCTTGATACGTTTAACACTAAGGGGGCTTTTAAGCCCCCTTTTTTGTGCCCAAGTGATTTTTGATGTAACGATTCTGCATAATTAATATGTAAAACTGTAATTTTGGTGAGGGGAAAACCCGTAAACTCTCAGGTTTCCCGCCGTTTATTGTCACAAGTCGCTATACTTTCTCTAATAGAGTGAGCGTGGTGGCATCGCTTTGCACTGCGGTTAAGCAGCAGTTTGTTGGCTGCGCTTAATATTATTGTTCTGTTTGTTTAATAAAAATGTCGGCGCTTACTTTAGCCGGTAAGCTGCCACCAACCACAGGAGATAACTATGCGACTTTTACGCAATAGCGTTTTTCTGGCAACAATGGCTGCCGCTTTGGCTGCCGGGCCAGTGTCGGCAGAAGTGCCCGACGAAATTCGAATTGGCTATGCAATTTCTAAAACCGGGCCGTATTCAGCTGGTGCCAGTACCACCGTAACGCCTAACTACGAGATGTGGGAAGCCGAGCTTAAAGAGGCCGGGGGCATCGAAATCGATGGCAAGCTTGTGCCGGTTAAATTTATCGCTTACGACGACCGCAGTAGTTCGGAAGAAGCTGTACGTGCTGTCGAGCGCCTAATTAACCAAGACAAGGTGCATTTTATTTTGCCACCTTGGGGCACTGCCATGAACTTGGCCGTCGCACCTATCTTAAACAAGCATGGTTATCCGCATCTTACTACCACGATGATTTCCGATCGCATCCCCGAGCTGCGCGAACGGTGGGATAACCTCTTCTTCTTTACCCTTACCTCTACCGATTACGCTCATGGTGTGGTCGAAATCCTTAAAACTTTACGTGACGAAGGCAAAATCGAGGGTAAAGTGGCCATGGTTAACGTGGCCGACCAATTCGGTGTCGAATTATCAAAAGCCGCTCGCGAAGAGCTTAACAAGGCTGAGTTCGACATTGTTTACGACCAAAGCTACCCATTGGGCTCCCAAGACCTCCAAAGCATCTTAAACGAGGTTAAGCGTCGTAACCCCGAAGCCTTTTTGGCATTTAGCTATCCGCCTGATACCTTAGCTCTTAACGACCAAGCGCAAAAAATCGATTTCAACCCCAAAGTGTTTTACACCGCGATTGGTACCGTTTTCCCTATTTTTAAGCAACGTTTTGGCGAAAATACCGAGGGCGTTCTGGGTTTAGGTGGTGTTAGCCCCGAATTACCCGCTACCGCCGATTACCGTCAGCGTCACCTCGATATGTTCGATCAAGAGGCCGACTACAACGGTAGTGCGGTTACTTATGCAACGCTGCAAGTGCTACAAAAGTCCATTGAGCGTGCCAAGTCGGTCGATCGTAAAAAGGTTATGGAAGAAATCGGCAGTGGCAGCTTCGACACCGCAGCAGGCCCCATTAAGTTGCAAAACCGTATGTGGGTTGAAGAGGCTAGCGTTGGTCAGTGGCAAGATGGGGTGCTTTATCCGGTCGAGCCCACCGACTTGTTAGGCGCTAAGCCAATCATTTTCCCAAAACCCGCTTGGAAGAAAACGTCTAGCGATTAATTTTGTTAACACGGTGGTACAGCAAAGCGTTTATGCTTAAAGTATTAGCTTGCTTTGCTGTAACCCTAGAGGGTCGTCCGATCCTCAAATGTGACAAGTGGCCCCGGCATTTTCGCCGGGGCTATTCACTAGAAGGCGCGGCGACCGCATTTGTCCGTTTTGTGTTTAGCTATTGGGTTGCCGCTGCCGTCTTTGGGGTTGTTTCATGCAAATAATCGATGCCTTGCTCAACGGCTTTACGCTGGGGGGCGTTTATGCGTTAGTTGCGATGGGGCTAACGCTGCAATATGGTGTTGCCCGCATCATGAATCTGTCTTATGGGCAATTTTTAGTTGCTGCCGCCATGACATCGTATTGGCTGTTTAAAGCCATGGCCATTAACCCGTTGCTGGGTTTGCTTGTTGTGGTGCCAGCTTCGTTTGTGGTTAATTGGCTGCTTTATCAGGCCTTGCTGCACCCCTTAGTGAAGCGGGCACGAACCGAGCTTGCCCTCGAAATCGACTGCATCTTAGCCACATTCGGCCTGCTATTTATTGTGGAAGGCATTATGTTGGTGGTGGTTGGTGGCGGTTATCTAACCAACCCTTATCTCGACTCGGTCTATTTAATTCTAGGTTCTCCCTTAGCCGCCGACCGGCTTTTAGCCTTGGGTGTGGCGGTTGTTTTAGGTCTGTTTTTATACTTTTTATTGCATTACACACGTCGCGGAACCATTATCCGCGCCGTTGCCGCATCGCCTACTTCGGCGCAGTTGGTGGCTATCGATGTGCGCTCAGTGGCAGCGTTTACTTTCGCTCTGGGTGGCGCTTTAGTGGCCGCTAGCGGGGTATTAATTAGCTTGTTCTTTACCTTTAGTGCCACCATGGGTGTGGTATTTACCATGAAGGCGCTTATTGTTGTCATTATGGGTGGGGTAGGGCATTTATTAGGAGCTTTAGTGGCTGGCCTGTTGCTTGGTCTGGCAGAAAGCTTTGTCGCCGTTTATGTCGACCCGGGCCTAACCCTGGCGGTTACGTTCGCGTTGTTTATGGTGGTGCTAATCGTGCGGCCTACGGGTATTTTCGGGAGGGCTTCATGAGGGCTTTACGCGTTGTACTTGCCTTAATTGGCATGGTGTTGTGGGCCCTTAGCATGTTGACGCCGTTTATGGATAGCGGCTATGCCGTTGCTATTGCTATCACATTTTTAATGTTTACGTCTTTAGCAACCGCTTGGGCATTGTTTTCGGGGCCAACAGCCTATATCTCTTTAGCCACAGTGGCATTTTTCGGTATTGGTGCTTACACGGCAGCCGTGTTGGCCGAATCGGTTTCGTGGCCCATGGTATTGCTGGTTTCGGGCTTGGTTAGCGCGGTGGTTTCCTTAATTGTGGGGCTTTCTACGCTAAGGCTGCGCGGCGTTTATTTTGTCATTTTTACCTTTGGCTTGTCCGAACTTCTACGCCAACTAGTTACTTGGTACGAAACCGTGGTGTCGGGTTCCTTGGGGCGGTTTTTGTTTCTCGACATCACCCAAGGTCAAATTGTTTGGCAGCTAGGTACCTTAACTGCACTGGTGTTTTTAATAGGTTGGTTAATGTATCGCTCGCGTTTAGGCATGGCGTTACGCATGATTGGCGATGATGAAACCGTTGCCATCCATTCGGGTGTAAACACCACGTTTGCCAAGTTAGCCGCCTTTGTTATTAGTTCGGTTCTTATGGCTTTGGCCGGTGCCATTGTTGCTCCTCGCTGGACCTATATCGACCCTAATATTGCCTTTAATCCAGTTGTTTCTTTCCAGGTGTTAATTATGGCGCTGTTAGGGGGCGCAACCCGTTTGGTTGGGCCTTTGTTGGGCGTTATTCCTTTGGTGGTGTTATTCGAATATTTATCGGGTAACTTCCCTAACTATTTCAGCATATTGCTCGGAATAACATTTATGGTCATTGTGTATTTTGTACCCCGAGGTGTGTTTGGCCTCCTCGAGCGTATTATTAGGCGCGAAGGTAGTGCCCGCGTCGATACGGAGGCAGCATGACTCAACCTCTGTTGCAAATTAATGGCTTACTGAAGCGTTTCGGCGGTTTGGTAGCTGTTAATCAGTTAAGTTTCGATGTTAAGCAGGGCGAAATCGTTGGCTTGTTGGGGCCTAATGGTTCGGGTAAAACCACGGTTCTCAATTTAGTTTCAGGTGCCTTGCGTCCCGACGAGGGTAGCGTTAGGCTTGAAGGCGAAGAACTCATTGGTCTACGCCCTAATCGTATTGCCCGGCGTGGTGTTGCCCGCACCTTCCAGCTTGTGCGTTATTTGGGCTCCATGAGCGGAGCTGAAAACGTCAAAGCCGGTTTGGCGTTCGGTACTCGGCCAGTATGGGGCGCCGAGGCCGATCGCGAGGCGCACCAACTTCTCGAACGAGTTGGCATGACGGGTTTTTCTCGCACCGAAGCCGCCGATCTAACTTATATCAACCAAAAACGTCTCGAGTTAGCGCGAGCTTTGGCCCTGCGCCCCAAGCTGTTGCTGCTCGATGAGTGGTTGGCTGGCCTTAACCCGTCCGAGCTACGCGAAGGGGTCGAATTAATTCGCTCGCTACGTGAAGAGGGCATCACGATTTTATTAGTCGAGCACGTTATGGATGCTATTCGCTCTTTGTGCGATCGCTGTGTGGTTATGAATGCGGGCGCCAAAATCGCCGACGCCCCACCAACCCAAGCTTTGGCCGATCCGGCTGTGGTGCGGGCTTATCTCGGAGACGACGATGCTGACGATTAAAAACCTGGCTGTTGCTTATGGCAAACATCAGGCCTTACACGGATTAGACCTTTACGTCGACGATGGCGAAGTGGTTGTTATGTTAGGTGCCAATGGCGCAGGCAAGTCAACCTTGTTAAAAGCCATTGCACGCTTGGTTTCGGCCTTAGATGGTAGCGAAATCAAGCTCGATGAGCACGATTTACGCACGATGCAGGCGTTTCAGGTGGTAGAGGCGGGTGTTGCCCTGGTGCCCGAAGGTCGTGGGGTGTTTGGTAGTTTAACCGTACGCGAAAACCTTCAACTTGGTGCCCATGCTCGTCGGGCACGTAAAAATGAAGCCGAAAACCTCGATCGGGTGCTCAGCTTGTTTCCTCGTCTAGGCGAGCGGCTGGGTCAAATTGTATCCACCATGAGTGGTGGCGAGCAGCAAATGGTTGCCATTGGGCGGGCACTTATGTCGGCGCCCGATATTCTGTTGCTCGATGAGCCGTCTTTGGGTCTGTCTCCCATCATGACATCCGACCTGTTTAAGGCTCTTGAAGGGGTCAGAACCATAGGTATCAGCGTTTTACTCGTCGAGCAAAATGCTAAAAAAAGCTTGGCTTTGGCCGATCGGGCGTATTTGCTAGAAAACGGCCGCATCGTTGGTAGTGGTACGGCAAAAGAACTTGCCAACAACCCTGCTGTACAGCAAGCCTATTTGGGTTTAGCGGCCGCCGAATAAGCCGTTTAAGCCTTGCTACTTTAAATAACAGCCTAAGGTGGAGACAATGACACAATCTAAGCTGCCAACTCGGCATTTTTTGCCCTCACAGCCCGATACGGTTGTGTGGGGTTTTTTGGGGCCTTCTAAGCCCGTTTTGCATATTCAATCTGGCGACATCGTCGACATCGATACCTTAAACCCGGTTGGCATGTTAGGCGAAGGCGAATCAGCACCGGTTTTTTTTAAGCAACATGGCTTTCCGATGGAAGGTGTTGGCCAACAGCTTACCGATGTCATGGAGAGTCACGAGCGCTACGAAGGGCCGCATATTCTTACCGGACCAATTTACGTCGAAGATGCCAAGCCCGGTGATGTTCTAGAGGTTAGGGTTCTCGACGTCACGCCGCGGGCGCCGTATTTTGGGGTTAATTTTAGCTTTCCTGGCGCCGGCAGTTTGCCCGATTTGCTTACCGAGCCCTGGGTTAAAGTGCTACCTTTCGAGCTTTCCGAGGGCCATGTGCGTTTTGCGCCGGGCATCGATATCCCTCTTAACCCGTTTATGGGTGTAATGGCAGTCGCGCCCACCAAAAAAGTGTCATCGGTTCCGCCGGGTGCTTTTGGCGGCAATATCGACCTTAAATACCTAACGCCAGGTGGGCGTTTGTACTTACCTGTTCAGGTTGAGGGCGGTCTTTTTTATACAGGCGACGGACACTTAGTGCAGGGTAATGGCGAAGTTAACTTAACGGCCTTAGAAGCATCGCTAAAAGCGTCGTTTCAGTTTGTTTTGCATAAAAACTGCCCTCGCACCTTGCCGGTTGCTGAAACGGCCGATTATTACTTCACCATGGGCTTAGATACCGACCTCGATGAGGCAGCCCGAATCGCGGTAGAGCAAGCCGTGCAGCTGATAGCTGCGCAAACTGGGATGAGTCTTCCGCAGGCGTATTCCCTGGCCAGTTTGGTGCTGGATCTCGAAGTTACCCAAAACGTCGATGGGGTCAAAGGTATTCATGGCAAATTAGCCAAACGTTTATTCCGTCAAATCGACAAGCTATGGTGGGGGCCACAATGGCCGGGCGACTAATTCAAACAAGAGGTTATTAATGAAACTATTAAGCGACAAGGTTTGTGTGGTTACGGGTGCTGCCGGCAGCATTGGCTTAGCAAGTGCCAACGTGTTTTTACAGCAAGGCGCTAAAGTCTTATTAGTCGATCGCGAACAGGCCGCTCTTGAGGCCGCAGTTAAAACGCTCGAAGCTCCGGCCGATCAATACGCCATTAAAGCCGCCGATGTCACGTCGGCAAGTGATACCCAGGCGTATATTGACGCTGCCCGCGACAAATGGGGTGCCATCGATGTTTTGTTTGCTAATGCGGGCGTTAATGGCAGCATTGCGCCTATTGCCGATTACCCCGAAGCCGATTTCGATCAAGTAATGTGCGTCAACGTTAAAGGCTGTTTTTTAGCCACTAAATATGGTTTTCCAGCTATGGCCGATGGTGGCAGCATTATTTATACGTCTAGTGTTGTCGGGGTTACCGCCGACCCAGGTATTTGTGCCTATGCCACATCAAAACACGCCGTAATTGGCTTAATGCGCGTGGCTGCCAAAGAGGGCGCTCAGCGAAAAATCCGCGTTAATGTCATCGCGCCAGGGCCAATCGATAATTCGTTTCAAGCCGATATCGAAGAACGCCTTTCTACCGTTGTTGGTCGAGATGCCACCGAAATGCTAAACGAGATGATCCCGCTGAGCCGACATGGTCGTCCTGAGGAAATTGCCCAAAGTGTGTTATTTCTAGCGTCTGAGGCAAGCAGCTTTACCACCGGAACCGTATTGATGGCCGATGGCGGCATGCATATTTAATAATCGTCGTTAGCCAAACGCATTATGAGCCTATTTTGCGGCTTAACAGGCGCTTCGCAACTATCGGGCTCAGCGTTTTTCGCGGCGGCCGTCAAAAAAAGGTTCTTAATGCTACAATTCGGTAGTTAACTTATCGCGGATTGGTACGTAGCATGAATTTACAAGAGTACTTTCCCTTGCTGTTGTTTATTATTGTGGCAACAGGTTTGGGGTTTGTTCTGCTTTTGGTGGGTCGCGTTCTTGGGCCTCATCGCCCAGACGCCGAAAAGCTGTCGCCCTACGAGTGCGGTTTCGAAGCGTTTGACGATTCACGCATGAAATTCGACGTGCGTTATTATCTCATCGCTATTTTGTTTATCTTGTTTGATCTCGAAATCGCGTTTCTTTTCCCTTGGGCTATTGCAAGTGGCACGGTCGGTACCGTTGGCTTCTGGACAGTCATGGTTTTTCTTGCCCTCTTAACCGTAGGCTTCGTCTACGAATGGCGCAAGGGCGCACTCGACTGGGAATAATCCTCGCATCCCTTTTAGGTTGCAGGCTCTTGCACGCCACCGCTGCAAGTTGCCAAGCTGCCGTGCAGCCTGTTTGTACGGTACACAGGTTTACACACACGGTTTGATAGGTGAGTCATGGCTATAGACGGCATACTTAAAGAAGGTTTCATCACCACTAGTGCAGATAAATTCCTGAACTGGGCCAAAACAGGTTCGTTATGGCCGATGACGTTCGGCTTGGCCTGTTGTGCTGTCGAAATGATGCACGCGGGCGCAGCGCGCTACGACCTCGACCAATTTGGTATTATTTTTCGGCCTAGCCCGCGCCAATCCGATTTAATGATTGTCGCTGGCACGCTTTGTAATAAAATGGCTCCCGCTTTGCGCAAGGTTTATGACCAAATGCCAGAGCCCCGCTGGGTTGTTTCAATGGGTTCTTGTGCTAATGGTGGTGGTTATTATCACTATTCGTATTCGGTTGTACGGGGTTGCGATCGCATTGTGCCGGTCGATGTTTACGTGCCGGGTTGCCCGCCAACGGCTGAAGCCTTGGTTTATGGCTTGCTGCAAATGCAAAATAAAATTCGCTTGACTAATACCATTGCCCGTTAACCATGACAGACCACTCGACTAACTCGCAATCACCGTTCGAAGCCAAGCTCGATGCTCTGCAAGCAGTTTTAACCGAGCAGTTCGAAGGACAGCCGCTGCGGCGTGCTAACCACGAGCTTACACTCGAACTTCCTATCGAAAACTGGGTAGAGGGCTGCACCTTGTTGCGCGATCTGCCACAACTGCGCTTCGAAAGCTGTATCGACCTTTGTGGCGTCGACTATTCTACCTACGGCCAACCGGCATTTATGGCCGAACCGCCAACATTTCCCGAGCGCTTTGCGGTGGTCATCCATTTGCTGTCGCAAAAAAATAATTGGCGGTTGCGGGTGCGCACTTGGGTACCCAACGAAGACTTCCCCCTCGTCGATTCTTTAGTCGACGTTTGGCCAAGCGTTAATTGGTTCGAGCGCGAAGCCTTCGATTTATACGGCATTGTTTTCGAGGGTCATCCCGATTTACGTCGTATTCTTACCGACTACGGCTTTATCGGTCACCCTTTCCGCAAAGATTTTCCGCTATCGGGTTATGTCGAAATGCGTTACGACAGCGAACAACAACGGGTTATTTATCAGCCGGTTACAATCGAGCCGCGTGAGATCACGCCTCGAATTATCCGCGAAGAGGGCTACGGAGCTGGGCGCTAGAAATGGCAGAGATTAAAAACTACACCTTAAACTTTGGTCCGCAGCATCCGGCCGCGCACGGCGTTTTACGTTTGGTGCTTGAGCTCGATGGCGAAGTCGTCCAGCGTGCTGACCCGCATATCGGTTTGCTGCATCGTGCCACTGAGAAATTGGCCGAGCACAAAACCTATTTGCAAGCTTTGCCTTATATGGACAGGCTCGACTACGTCTCCATGATGTGCAACGAGCACGCCTATGTCATGGCCGTCGAAAAGCTTTTAGGTATCGAAGTGCCACTGCGTGCGCAATATATTCGAGTGATGTTCGACGAAATTACGCGCATTCTGAACCATTTAATGTCAATTGGTTCGCATGCTCTCGATGTTGGCGCGATGGCGGTGTTTTTGTATGCCTTCCGCGAGCGCGAAGACCTTATGGATGTCTACGAGGCGGTTTCCGGTGCACGTATGCACGCGGCTTACTACCGTCCTGGCGGTGTTTATCGCGACTTGCCCGACTTTATGCCGCAATATGGCGAAAGCAGCAAGTATCGTGGCGAAAAAGAATTGCGTCAAATGAACGAGGCGCGTTCGGGCAGCTTACTTGATTTCATCGAGGACTTTACCAATCGTTTCCCACATTGCGTTGACGAGTACGAAACTTTGCTTACCGACAACCGTATTTGGAAGCAACGTTTAGTTGGCGTAGGTGTAGTCGAACCCGAGCGCGCTAAGGCCTTGGGTTTTAGCGGCGTTATGTTACGGGGTTCGGGGGTCGAATGGGATCTTCGTCGCACGCAGCCATACGCCGTTTACGATAGGCTCGAGTTCGATATACCACTTGGCGTCGAGGGCGATTGCTACGATCGCTATCTTGTGCGTATTGCTGAAATGCGAGAGAGCAATCGTATTATTCGTCAGTGTGTCGAATGGCTACGTAATAACCCTGGTCCTGTCATTGTCGATAACTACAAGGTTGCACCGCCGCCGCGCGAAAAAATGAAGTGGGGTATGGAAGACCTTATCCACCACTTTAAGTTGTTTACCGAAGGCATGCATGTGCCCGAAGGCGAAGTCTATGCTGCCGTCGAACACCCCAAAGGCGAGTTCGGCACTTATATTATTTCTGACGGAGCCAACAAGCCTTATCGGCTTAAAATCCGGGCTCCGGGCTTTGTTCATTTGCAGGCGCTCGACGAGTTGTCGCGGGGCCACATGATTGCCGATGCCGTTACGATTATCGGCACATTGGATATTGTTTTTGGCGAAATCGACCGTTAGGTCGATAGGCGCGACACCGAAATAGCGGATGTAAATTATGCTGCTTTCTGAAGAAGCTTACCGAAAAATCGATCAAGAGCTAACCAAGTTCCCAGACGATCAAAAGCAATCTGCCATTATGGCTGCCTTAACTTTGGCGCAAGATGAGAAGGGCTGGATTTCCAACGACGTCATCGAAGATGTTGCGGCCTATCTCGAGGTGCCGCCAATTGCTGTACAAGAAGTCGCCACTTTTTACGACATGTACAATACTCGTCCAGTCGGTAAGTACAAGCTGTCGGTGTGCACCAACTTACCCTGTGCACTACGCGATGGGGTTAAAGCGGCTGAACATATTAAAAAGCGCTTGGGTATTGCTAATCACGAAACCACCGAAGATGGGCTTTTCACCTTGGTTGAAGCCGAGTGTATGGGGTCTTGCGGTGATTCGCCGGTTTTGTTGGTGAACGACAAAGTTATGTGCATTCGCATGAGCACCGAAAAAATCGACAGCTTAATCAGCGAGCTCTCTAACGACGCGGAGTCAGCATGAGTAGTACAAATCGTTTAAAACGCTTTGCTGAAGGTTTAATTGCCATTCCTGAAAACGATCCGTCGCGCAGCATGTGTTTTCATGGCCGCCATATCAACCCGCAAATGTTGGCGGGTCTCGATGGCGAAAATTGGCGTTTAACTGATTATGTGCAGCGGGGTGGCTACGAAGGGCTTAAAAAAATTCTCACCACCGGCATGACGCCCGATGATGTTATCAACGAGGTTAAAACATCGGCTTTACGTGGCCGCGGCGGTGCCGGTTTCCCAACTGGGCTGAAATGGAGCTTTATGGCTCGCGATCTGCCCGGCCAAAAATATTTGGTGTGTAACTCTGACGAAGGCGAGCCAGGTACGTTTAAAGATCGCGATTTGTTGCGCTTTAACCCTCATTTGGTGATTGAAGGCATGTTAATTGCCGCCTACGCCATGGGCATTACCGTGGGCTACAACTACATTCATGGCGAAACCTTCGAAATTTACGAGCGTTTTGAAGAGGCCCTTGAGGAAGCTCGCGAAGCGGGGTGGTTGGGCGATAACATTTTAGGCACCGACTTCAGCTTCCAATTGCATGCTTTTCATGGTTGGGGTGCTTATATTTGCGGTGAAGAAACTGCTTTACTCGAGTCGCTTGAAGGCAAAAAAGGCGAGCCGCGCTTTAAGCCGCCATTTCCGGCCAGCTATGGCTTATACGGCAAGCCCACCACCATTAATAACACCGAAACCTTTGCGTCGGTACCCTGGATTTTTCGCCACAGCGGCCAGGCCTATCTCGAAACGGGCATTCCCAATAATGGTGGTACTAAAATATTTTCGGTTTCGGGCGACGTCGAATGGCCCGGTAACTACGAAATCCCAATGGGTACACCATTTTCTAAGTTGCTCGAATTGGCTGGTGGCATGCGCGATGGGCGCAAATTAAAAGCCGTCATTCCGGGTGGTTCAAGTGCGCCGGTTCTACCGGCCGACATCATGATGGACACCACCATGGATTACGACAGCATCGCTAAAGCGGGCTCCATGCTTGGTTCTGGCGCTGTTATTGTCATGGACGAGACCCGTTGTATGGTCAAATCGTTAATGCGCTTGTCGTATTTTTATTTCGAAGAAAGCTGTGGCCAATGCACGCCGTGTCGTGAAGGCACGGGTTGGCTTTATCGCGTAATCGATCGCATCGAGCATGGGCAAGGTCGCCCCGAAGACCTCGATCTGCTCGACAATGTCGCGTCCAATATTATGGGCCGTACTATTTGTGGCCTTGGCGATGCCGCGGCCATGCCCGTACGCAGCTTTATTAAGCATTTCCGCGACGAGTTCGCATACCACATCGAGCACAACGATTGCTTGGTGCCAAAATATCTGTAGGTCAGGACAAACTCATGGTTGAACTTACCATCGACGGCAAAAAGGTCGAAGTGGCCGAGGGCAGCATGGTGATGCATGCTGCCAACAAACTCGGTTTGTACATACCGCATTTTTGTTATCACAAAAAGCTCAGCATTGCCGCTAATTGTCGTATGTGCCTGGTAGAAGTCGAAAAAGCCCCCAAGCCTCTGCCGGCTTGTGCCACTCCTGTTACTAATGGCATGGTGGTACATACGGCATCACGGCTTGCCGTCGATGCACAAAAAGGGGTGATGGAATTTCTCTTAATTAATCACCCGCTCGATTGTCCTGTGTGTGACCAAGGCGGCGAGTGCCAGTTACAAGATTTAGCCGTCGGTTACGGGATGTCGGGGTCTCGTTACCAAGAAGCGAAGCGTGTTGTTACGGTTAAACCCATGGGCCCATTAATTTCGGCCGATGCCATGCAGCGTTGCATTCACTGCACTCGCTGCATTCGCTTTGGCGAAGAAATTGGTGGCATTATGGAGCTTGGCATGCTGAATCGGGGCGAGCTGTCCGAAATTACCACCTATGTAGGCGAAGCCGTCGAGTCTGAGCTGTCTGGCAACATGATCGATATCTGTCCGGTTGGTGCCTTGCTATCGAAGCCGTTTAAGTTTAATGCCCGTACTTGGGAAATGGCGCGTCGGCGTTCCGTTAGCCCGCACGACAGCCTTGGGGCCAACATTATTGTGCAAACTAAAGATAATGTTGTCTTGCGTGTTGTGCCCTTCGAAAACGAAGAAGTTAACGAGTGCTGGATTTCCGACCGCGATCGTTTTTCTTATACCGGTTTATATACCGAAGATCGTCTCGCTCATCCTATGCTGCGCGATGCCGACGGCAGTTGGCGTGAGGCGTCTTGGGCTGACGCTTTGCAAGCAATTGTTGATGGCGTTAACCAAGTGCGTGAAAAACATGGTGCCGAGCAAATTGGTGCTTTAGGTACTGATACCGCTACAACCGAAGAGTTGGCCTTGTTGGCACGCTTAAGCCGTAGCTTGGGTACACAAAACATCGATTTTCGTTTACGCCAAACCGATGCGCAGTTCGATCAAGCCTTAGGTGGCATCCCGTGGCTCGGCATGTCTATCACCGAATTTGCCGAGCTCGATCGCGTTTTATTAGTCGGATCGTTTGTTCGTAAAGATCATCCCTTACTAGCACAGCGTTTGCGCCAGGCGGCCAAGCAGGGCACGCAAATTAACTTCGTTGATAGTGCAAACGACGATCCCTTATTCCCCATCCATGCGCGCTTAACGACAGCTCCTTCCGACATTGCAAATGCACTCGGAAAGGTAGCTCGTGCTTTAGCGGCATTAAAAAATCAATCGCCCATCGAAGCCTTTGCCGCTTTAGGCGATGACGAAATCGCCCAAACAATTGCTCAAAGCTTGGCTAGCGGCGAACGTGTCGGTGTTTTATTAGGCAATATGGCCTTGGCGCATCCGCAAGCCAGCGTCATTGCCGCTAACGCACAAGCCATCGCCCAATTGGCCAATGGCAAGCTTGGGTTTTTCACCCCAGGTGGTAACACGGTTGGTGGCTATTTAGCCCAAGCTTGGCCACAAGGTCAGGGTTTAAATGCGGCGCAAATGATCGAGCAATCGCTTAAAGCCTACTTTGTTTTACATGCTGAGCCAGCCCTCGACTTTGATGATGGCGGCAAAGCTGTAAAGGCTTTACAAAATGCCGAAATTGCTGTGGCCTTAACCTCGTTTAAGTCGGCAGCAGCCGATTGGGCCGATGTTATGCTGCCAATTTCGCCATTTACCGAAACGTCGGGTACTTTTGTTAATGCCGAGGGGCGGGCCCAAAGCTTTAAAGGGACGGCTGCTCCGTATGGTGACACCCGCCCAGCCTGGAAAGTACTACGCGTTATGGGCAATTTGTTCGAATTGCCTGGTTTCGAAGAAGAAACCTCTGAGGCCGTTCGCGACGCTGTACTTACAGCCGACCTTTCCGAGCGCTTATCGAACGAAATTACCGCGGCACCGGGCATTACCCAAGTTGAACAAGGTTTACAACGCGTAGCCGAAGTACCCATTTACCGCAGCGATGCCCTTACCCGCCGCGCTCAGCCCTTGCAAGAAACGACCGATTCGCGTCAACCCACCTTGCGCGCGAACGCACAAACTTTGCAAGCCGCCGGCCTTAATGTCGGAGACAGCGTTCGCGTAAGCACCGCAGCGGGCGAAACCACGTTAACTGCCGAGCTTGACGACAGGGTTGCACCGAACACAGTTCGTATTGCTGCAGCCTTCTCGTTAACAATGCCCTTGGGTGGCGCGTTTGGCCAAGTATCTTTGGAGCGTGTCTAAATGGACTGGTTTACCGCAATCGAAAGCTTTGCTGTTGGTTTAATAGGGGCGACAGCTTGGTATGTAATCTGGACAATTATAAAAATCCTTTTTGTTGCGATACCGGTTATTTTATGTGTTGCCTACCTAACCTACTGGGAACGCAAAATGATCGGCTTTATGCATATTCGGCGCGGCCCCAACCGCGTTGGCTACCGTGGTTTATTACAACCATTTGCCGACGTTTTTAAGCTGCTAACCAAAGAGCTTATCGTTCCGAGTAAAGCCAATAAGTTTTTATTTATTATTGCGCCGGTAGTTACTTTAATGCCTGCGTTGGCCGCGTGGGCGGTGTTGCCCTTTGGCCCCGACTTGGTTTTAGCCGACATTAATGCCGGCTTGCTTTACGTTATGGCCATTACCGCCCTTGGGGTATATGGCACTATTATTGCCGGTTGGGCGTCAAACTCTAAGTATGCTTTGCTTGGCGCTATGCGCGGTGCTGCACAAATTGTTTCCTACGAGCTAGCCATTGGCTTTGTCATGATTACCGTTTTGTTGGTGTCGGGTTCGCTTAACATGAGCGAAATCGTCATGGGGCAAAACAACGGTTGGTTTGCCGATCGCAAGCTTAACTTCTTATCGTGGAACTGGCTGCCGCTGCTGCCTTTATTTGTTATTTATGTAATTTCGGCTGTTGCCGAGACGAACCGCCACCCTTTTGATATGGTTGAGGGCGAGTCCGAAATTACCGGCGGCGCCATGGTCGAATACTCGGGAACAGGTTTTGCCCTGTTCTTCTTAGGCGAGTACGCCAATATGATTTTCTTGTCGGCACTTGCCTCAATTATGTTTTTAGGCGGATGGCTGCCACCTATCGATGTTGCGCCCTTTACCTGGGTGCCGGGGTGGCTTTGGCTGGGTCTAAAAACCTTTGTCGTCGTGTCGATGTTCGTGTGGTTCCGTGCCACCTTCCCACGCTATCGCTACGATCAAATCATGCGCTTGGGCTGGAAGGTCTTTATTCCGCTAACAGGGGTTTGGCTGGTGGTTGTTGCCATCTGGATGCAAACACCCTGGAATATCTGGCACTAACCTTATCGGGGGCGAGTTATGGATACCATTAAAGATTTTTTCGGCAGTTTGATGCTGTCCGAAATGCTAAAAGGGATGCGACTTACCGGAAAAAACTTTTTCAAGCGTAAAGTCACCCTAAAATACCCGCAAGAAAAAACACCTACGTCACCCCGTTTCCGTGGCCTACACGCCTTGCGTCGCTACCCAAATGGCGAAGAGCGTTGTATTGCTTGTAAATTGTGTGAAGCGGTGTGCCCGGCTTTGGCTATTACTATCGAATCGACCGAGCGCGAAGACGGCACTCGTCGTACTACTCGCTACGATATCGACTTAGCCAAGTGCATTTTCTGTGGTTTTTGTGAAGAAAGCTGCCCAACCGACTCTATTGTCGAAACGCACATCCACGAATACCACGGCGAAAAACGTGGCGACTTGTACTACACCAAAGATATGTTGCTCGCCATCGGCGATCGTTATGAAGAAGAAATTGCTAAGCGTCGTGACCAAGACGCTCCTTATCGTTGATTATCACGGCCTGTAACCCATGACTTTCACTGACGTCCTGTTTTATGTTTTGTCGCTAATTTTAATTTATGCGGCATTTCGTGTGATAGCGGCCCCTAACCCGGTAACCGCGGTATTGCACCTTATCTTGGCCTTTTTTACGACCTCTATGCTCTGGATTTTACTCGGCGCCGAATTCTTGGGTTTGGTGCTGGTATTGGTGTACGTAGGGGCCGTGTTGGTTTTGTTCTTATTCGTTATCATGATGCTCGACACACGCATGGAAACCCTACGCAAAGGGTT
Source organism: Burkholderiaceae bacterium (assembly GCA_035302965.1). Lineage (GTDB taxonomy): Bacteria > Pseudomonadota > Gammaproteobacteria > Burkholderiales > Burkholderiaceae_B > DATGSD01. Next base: position 18,775 of record DATGSD010000203.1, read on the forward strand.
TCGAGCCTATATGTCGATGGGCTTAGTTATTGGCCTCATCATGGTTCTCGAGATGGCCTTTGTACTTGGGCGTACGTGGTTTGATAGCGGCGCAGCCCCAGTGTTGCCCGACAACTACAACAATACCCGAGTGCTCGGTAATTTAATGTTCACCGAATTTGTCTATGCCGTTGAAGTTGGTGCCGTTATTTTGTTAGTGGGTATGGTGTCTGCCATTGCGCTTACCTTACGCCGGCGCAGCGACGTCAAAGCTTTGCAGGTTTCTAAACAAGTTCGCGTTCGTGCTCAAGATCGTATTCGTTTGGTCGACTTGCGCACGCCTTCCGATACTACGCCCCAAAAAAATAACTCGAATCAGGAGCTCTCATGACCATCAGCCTGGCGCATTATTTAATACTGGGTGCCATTGTTTTTTCTATTGGCTTGTTTGGTTTTTTCGTCAACCGGCGAAACTTGATCATTTTGTTGATGTCGATCGAGTTGGTATTGCTTTCGGCCAACATTAATTTTGTTGCCTTTTCTAGTTGGCTTGGTGATGCCGCCGGTCAGGTTTTTGTCTTTTTCATTCTGGTGGTTGCTGCCGCCGAGGTTGCCATAGGCCTGGCCATCCTCGTGTTGCTCTTCCGTAACCTCAGTAGTATTAACGTCGAAAGCCTCGATCGTCTCAAGGGTTGATGGAATAAAAAACATGAGTTCTACCAGTCTTTATCTCCTGATTGCACTGGCACCATTAGTCGGTGCCTTAATTGTTGGCCTATTTGGTACCGGGTTTTTAGGGCGTCAAATTGGTCGTTCTGCGGCTCACATCATTACCATTTTGGGCGTGCTAATTTCATTTGTTGGCTCGGTGGTCGTGCTGTTTCAGGTGCTCGATGGGCACACTTTCGACGGCGCGGTTTATACCTGGTCGGTTATTGGCAATACTAAAATCGAAATCGGCTTTTTAATCGACAGCCTTTCGGCCTTAATGATGGTGGTGGTTACCTCGGTTTCGTTAATGGTGCATATTTACACCATTGGCTATATGGCCGACGACCCAGGCTATCAGCGCTTTTTTGCCTATATCTCTTTGTTTACTTTCTCCATGTTGATGCTGGTAATGGCAAACAACATGTTGCAGCTTTTCTTTGGTTGGGAAGCGGTCGGCTTAGTTTCGTATTTACTCATTGGTTTCTGGTTTAAACGACCATCGGCCATTTTCGCCAACATGAAGGCTTTTGTTATTAACCGAGTTGGCGATTTCGGCTTTATCTTGGGTATTGGTTTGTTGTTTGCTTACATCGGTAGCATGAACTATGCCGATGTCTTTCAACACGCCGGTTCGTTAGAAGGCGTTTATTTGCCGGGTAGCGATTGGCAACTGCTAACGGTGGCTTGTATTGCCTTGTTTGTTGGGGCAATGGGTAAATCGGCACAAGTGCCTTTACACACTTGGTTACCCGACTCTATGGAAGGCCCGACACCCATTTCGGCTTTAATTCATGCGGCAACCATGGTTACTGCGGGTATTTTCATGGTGGCTCGTTTTTCGCCAGTTTTCGAATACTCGTCGACGGCCTTGTCGTTCATTATTATTATTGGAGCCATTGGTGCCTTGTTCTTAGGTATTTTGGGTATTATCCAAAACGACATCAAGCGGGTAATTGCGTACTCCACCCTGTCGCAACTGGGTTACATGACAGTTGCCTTAGGGGCGTCAGCCTATTCGGTGGCTATTTTCCATTTAATGACTCACGCTTTCTTTAAGGCTTTGCTGTTCTTAGGGGCGGGTTCGGTCATTATCGGCATGCACCACGATCAAGACATCCGCAATATGGGTGGCTTGCGTCGCTACATGCCAATTACCTGGATTACCTTTTTACTTGGTACTTTAGCTTTGGTGGGTACGCCGTTTTTCTCGGGCTTTTACTCGAAAGAGCAAACGATCGAGGCTGCAGGTGCGGCAACGGTGTTTGGCGCAAACTTTGCCTACTACGCCACCTTAATTGGCGTGCTGGTTACCTCTATTTATAGCTTCCGAGTTTACTTTTTGGTTTTCCACGGCAAACCTCGTTTCGAACAAAACCCCCAAGCTGGCACAAATCATCCGCCTAAAGAATCGCCTTGGGTGGTTACCTTACCGCTTATTTTGTTAGCTATTCCGTCGGTTATTGCTGGCGCATGGTTTACCTACCCCTTGCTGTTTGGTGGTTTCTTCGATGGGGTTATTACCGTGTTCTCCGATCATCCCGCCATGGCTACCTTGGCGGCACAGTGGCACGGATGGGTCGAGTACGCGGTTCATGGCTTTAGCACCTTGGCTTTCTGGTT
>DATGSD010000204.1:0-7568 GCA_035302965.1 Burkholderiaceae bacterium
CCGCGTATTCAACCCGACAACGCTCGGGCATTTAGTCAAGCGGGTATTGATACTTACGATCGCTTGCTTGATGGCATGCTCGAGTTCGGCCTAGAACCGTTCGCAACAATTTTTCATTGGGATATGCCGGTGTGGGCGGGCGATTTTCGTAACCGCGATACGGCCTACCGCATGGCCGATTATGCCGATGTGTTAACGCGCCGCTTTGGCGATCGCATCCCAACGTGGGCGCTGTTAAACGAGCCCAATTCAGTGGCTTTTGCTGGCTATATATTAGGCATACATGCACCGAGTTTGGCGTCGGCCGAGGCGGGTGGGGCAGCCATCCATCATCAAAACCTCGCCGCCGGCCTAATGGCGCAGGCGGCGCGCGCCAATTTAGGTAAAAACAACAGCGTAACAACCACCGTTAACTTGGCGCCCATGCGCCCCTCTAGCCAACGGGCTCCCAGCGACTCCGTGGTAGAAAAAGCCGATGATTTTTGGAATAAAGCCTTTTTAGACCCTTTGTTTGGCAAAGGCTACCCGCAAAGCGTTATGCCACTGGTTTTTCCTTACATTCAAAACGGCGACGACAAACAAATTACCTTTACACCCGACGCCATCGGGGTTAATTAATTTCGAATGGGCAGAAGGCTTTAGCAAAACGTTTGGCCTTATCCAAATTGAAGAAAACAGCTTAAATCGCATCCCAAAATCTAGCTTGGCTTGCTACGGTAAATGCGCACAAGAAAATGCCATTATTTAATATTTTTAGGATACAAATGAAATCATTACAATTTTTTGCTGCCGCTTTACTGCTAATTAGCCCCCAACTTAGCGCTGCCGACGAACCCAAGCATTTATACGAAGCCACCCAGGCCGACCCGGCTTTAAAGAAAGCCTTTGCCGAACTAGTAAAACCCGTTGCTAAAGATGCCCCTTGGCTTAGCAACTATGGCACAACCGCACCCCCAGTCGATAAAACGCTCGACGACACCTCTTACCAAATTTACTGGGGCTGCAAGCCCAAAGACTGCATTCGCGAAAGCTACACCGTCGTCTACAACCCCAAAACCCAAGAAATGGTAGCCGGCGCCTTTGTGCGCAACGAATTCGACGGCCCCATGGTTAAAAACAGCCAAACCACTTGGCTAGGCAAAACCGACTGGGATTTCGCCAAATTTATTGGACCGTATTTGTATTAGTGTAAAAGACTTAACGCCCACATAACACAGGCCAGACGCCCTAACGCCCAAAAGCCACTAAGCATATGTGGTTTTAAGAAATGTTTATTTGCCATTACGAATAAAAATCGCGGTCTTTCTAATGTAATTTGCGCTACAATTGTCGTACATATGCGATACAAAACCGAGGCAAAAATGACCACAGTTAGTGTAAGAATCGACGAGCAATTAAAATCCGAAGCCTATAACGCACTTGAAGAATTGGGCGTCAAACCAGCCGACTACATCCGCCAAGCCTTACAGTACGTAGCCACCGAAAATAAACTTCCCTTCTATCCGGTATTACTTTCAGAAGAAGATAAAGAATTACTCGACGTAGTGAAAAAACGCTTGGCAAATCCACAAAAAGGCATAAAAGTAAAATTGAATGAGCTATGAACTCGAGTTTGACCCCAGAGCCCTAAAGGAATGGCAGAAATTAGATCAAACGATTAAACAACAATTTAAAAAACGACTTGCCGAAGTTGTAACAAACCCACGGATTGAGACCAGTAGGCTCCGCGATTTTCCAGACTGCTACAGAATAAAATTAAGGAGCTCAGGTTATCGACTGGTTTATCAAGTCAGAGAGCAGGTGGTTGTTGTTTTTGTTATTGCGGTTGGCAAAAGAGAGGGGAATAAAATATACAAAACGGCAAAACATCGGCTGTGAATAAGAAGCAGTCGGTTTAAAGCGCCCATCACTCTCAATAAGCGCGCATCTAATTCCGATAAAAACCGGGCAATTTAAAAAGTGAGCAACAAGTGTTTAACGACTTCCTCGCGTATTAACAACGTAAACCACTAACAACGCACCCAACACAATAAAGCCCTAGGCAAACCACCACTTACAAAAATAAAATCTTAAGCCTTGTTGCTTGTTGTTACCAATCACAGAAAATATCTCTTTATCCTTCAATAAGAAACAAGGCTTAAGCAATCAATAACACTAAAAGCTTGATTTTATTATTGAAGTGGGTAGGCTTTTACTGCATAGATCGCAGCACGATGCAGGTAGTTTCCGTGCCTTCCTGTACACGCGGTTGCGGCTAGTTTTTACCTAGTAAACACTAGTAAGCAGCCACTTTAATTGCTCCCAATGCGTACGAGGTCACCATGAGTCATTTTCTTGACAGGTTGCGTTATTTTTCGCTTGATAAACCCCGTTATTCCGACGGTCATGGTGTTAACACCCCCGAAGACCGTAGTTGGGAAGAAGCATACCGAAAACGCTGGCAGTACGACAAGGTGGTGCGCTCTACCCATGGGGTTAATTGCACAGGCGCTTGTTCATGGAAAATTTACGTTAAAGGCGGCATTGTTACGTGGGAGGTTCAGCAAACCGATTACCCACGCACCCGCCCAGGCCTGCCCAACCACGAGCCACGGGGCTGCGCGCGTGGGGCGTCGTATTCTTGGTATTTATACAGTGCGAATCGGCTTAAGTATCCTTTGGTGCGCCGCAGCCTATTGCAACAGTGGCGCGAAAAGCGTGCCACGCTTGGGCCCGTCGAGGCCTGGGAGGCCATTGTTAGCAACCCCGAAGCGCGCGCAAGTTACACCAGCCGGCGCGGTTTAGGGGGCTTTGTTCGGGCCGAGTGGGATGAGGTTAACGAGCTTATCGCCGCCAACAATATTTACACCATTAAACAATACGGGCCCGACCGCATTACCGGTTTTTCGCCTATACCGGCCATGTCTATGGTGTCGTATGCCGCCGGCACTCGCTATTTGTCGTTAATTGGTGGGGTTAACCTTAGTTTTTACGACTGGTATTGCGATTTACCGCCATCGTCGCCACAAACCTGGGGCGAGCAAACCGATGTGCCCGAATCGGCCGATTGGTATAACTCTGACTTTATTATTATGTGGGGCTCGAACGTGCCCCAAACCCGCACACCCGACGCCCATTTTTTAACCGAAACACGGTACCGCGGCACCAAGGTGGTAGCGGTGTTTCCAGACTATGCCGAAGGCGCCAAGTTTGGCGATTTGTGGCTACACCCCAAACAAGGCACTGACGCCGCCCTTGGCTTGGCCATGGGCCACGTTATTTTGAACGAATTTCACGTTAAAAACCCCAGTGCGTACTTTCAAGATTATTGCCGCAAGTTTACCGACATGCCGATGTTGGTACGCCTCGAAAAGCAGGACGATTATTACGTTGCCGGCAAAATGCTGCGCGCAGCCGATTTGGCCGGCGATTTAGGCGAAGAAAACCACCCCGACTGGAAAACCGTGGTTATTGACGCCAACAGCCAAGAGCTGGTGGCGCCCCCGGGGTCGATTGGCCACCGCTGGGGCCAAGACGAGGGGCCCGATAAAGGCCGTTGGAACCTCAATCTACAAAATCGCGACGGCCAGGCCATTAAGCCAACACTGTCGTTAATTGATGCCCACGATGAAATCATCGAGGTGGCCTTCCCGTATTTTGGTAACCGCGAAACCACGCATTTTTCCCATACCGGCCACGACAGCGTGTTGCCGCGCCGCATTGCCGCCAAACGAGTTGCCACCAAGCAAGGCGATGTTTTAGTCGCCACCGTCTACGACTTATTTATCGCCAACTACGGCGTGGACCAAGGCTTGGGCGGCCCCAACGTTACCAACGACTACAACAGCAACACCCCCTATACGCCAGCTTGGCAAGAAGCCATTACCGGTGTGCAGCCTGGCCACGTTATTACGGTGGCGCGCGAGTTTGCTGAAACTGCGCATAAAACCGAAGGCCGCTCGATGGTGATTTTAGGGGCGGGGCTCAACCACTGGTTCAATATGGACATGAGCTACCGCGCCATTATCAATATGCTAATTATGTGCGGCTGCGTGGGTAAGTCGGGCGGCGGTTGGGCGCATTATGTTGGCCAAGAAAAACTGCGCCCGCAAACCGGCTGGCTGCCGCTGGCCTTTGCCACCGACTGGCTGCGCCCCGCACGACAAATGAATGGCACCTCGTTTTTCTACGCCCACAGCAACCAATGGCGCTACGAATCGGTGCCCATGAAATCGTTGCTGTCGCCACTGGCCCAAGCCGATACCTATTCGGATAGCGCCATCGACTACAACGTTAAAGCCGAACGCATGGGCTGGCTGCCTAGTGCGCCCCAGTTCTCGGTAAACCCACTAGAAATCGGGCGCAAAGCCGGCGACAACGCTGCCGACTACGTAGCCAAGCCCTAAAAAGCGGCGAAATAAAAATGGCCTGCACCGACCCCGATGCCCCCGAAAACTTCCCGCGCACCTTGTTTGTGTGGCGCTCGAATATTTTGGGCTCGTCGGGCAAGGGGCACGAATATTTTCTTAAGCATTTATTAGGCACAACCAACGGCGTGCAAAACGCCAAGCTGGCCGAAAGCGACGCCCGACCGCGCGAGGTGGTGTGGCACGACAAAGCGCCCGAGGGCAAGCTCGACCTCGTGGTTACGCTTGATTTTCGTATGTCGACAACGTGTTTGTACTCTGATGTGGTGCTGCCAACCGCCACTTGGTACGAAAAAGAAGACATGAATACATCAGACATGCACCCCTTTATCCACCCCTTGTCGGCCGCCGTCGACCCGGCCTGGCAATCGCGCAGCGACTGGGAAATTTACAAAGGCATAGCTAAGCGGTTTTCTGAACTGGCCGAAGGCACGCTGGGCACCGAGCGCGACGTGGTGTTAGTACCTCTGTTACACGACAGCCCCGACGAAATTCAGCAAGGCGGCGCCGTTGCCGACTGGGGCCACAACGAGTGCGATCCCATTCCGGGCCAAACCATGGGCAATATTGCCGTGGTCGAGCGCCATTACCCCGACACCTATAAAAAATTTACCTCGGTTGGCCCCTTGCTCGACAAGTTGGGCAACGGCGGTAAAGGCATTAATTGGGACACCAAAGAAGAAATCGACCTGCTACGCGGTTTAAACAAAACCGTAAAAGAAGAGGGCGTATCGAAAGGGCGGCCAAAAATTGACAGCGCCATCGATGCCTCTGAGATGATTTTAACGCTGGCCCCCGAAACCAACGGCAAAGTGGCCGTTAAAGCCTGGGAGGCCTTAGGCCAATTTACCGGCGGCAAACACCAGCATTTAGCGGCCAGTCGTGCCGACGAAAAAATCCGTTTCCGCGATATTCAAGCCCAACCGCGAAAAATTATTAGCTCGCCCACCTGGAGCGGGCTAGAGTCAGAATCGGTTTCATATAACGCGGGTTATACCAATGTGCACGAGCGCATTCCGTGGCGCACCTTAAGCGGGCGCCAGCAGCTTTACCAAGACCACCCCTGGATGCGCGATTGTGGCGAGGCACTTTGTGTTTACAAGCCGCCGCTCGATACGCGCAGCACCTTCCATAAAGATGCTATTGCCAGCAATGGCAACCCCGAAATCGCCCTAAACTTTTTAACCCCACACCAAAAGTGGGGCATACACAGCACCTACACCGACAACCTGCTTATGCTGACGCTGTCGCGCGGTGGCCCCATTGTGTGGATGTCAGAAATTGACGCCAAAAAAGTCGGCATTGTCGACAACGACTGGATTGAAGCCTTTAACGTTAACGGTGCGCTTACAGCCAGGGCCGTGGTTAGCCAACGCATCCCCGAAGGGGCGGTGTTTATGTACCACGCCCAAGAAAAACTCGTTAACACACCGGGCTCAGAAATTACCAAAGTACGTGGCATCCACAACTCGGTAACCCGCATTGTGCTGAAACCCACCCACATGATTGGAGGCTATGCGCAACTTGCCTACGGCTTTAACTACTACGGCACCGTGGGCTCTAACCGCGACGAATTCGTTATTGTGCGCAAAATGAACCGCATCGATTGGATGGACGAAGCCACACCGGCGTCGGTGCTAAGCCCCGACGCCGCGCAGCGCCACGAACACACATTACAAGAAGGCGCCCCAACACTCGACACCAAGCCCACCACCCAGGAGAACCCATGAAAATCCGCGCCCAAATTGCGATGGTGATGAACCTCGACAAATGTATTGGCTGCCACACCTGCTCGGTTACCTGTAAAAACGTTTGGACGTCGCGCGAAGGGGCCGAATACGCCTGGTTTAATAACGTTGAAACCAAACCCGGCGTTGGCTACCCCAAAGACTGGGAAAACCAAAAACGCTGGAAGGGGGGTTGGATACGTAAAGCCAACGGCAAGCTGCAACTAAAAGCCGGCGCCCGCTGGCGGGTTTTGTCGCAAATTTTTGGCAACCCCAATATGCCAGAAATTGACGACTTCTACGAACCCTTTACCTTTGACTACGCCCACTTACACGACGCCCCCGACGTAAAAGTGGGGCCAGTGGCACGCCCACGCTCGCTAATTACGGGCGAGCGCATGGAAAAAATCGAGTGGGGGCCCAACTGGGAAGAAATCTTGGGCGGTGAATTCGAAAAACGCAAGGCCGATTACAACTTCGACCAAGTACAAGCCGATATGTACGGCAAGTTTGAAAACACCTTCATGATGTATTTACCCAGGCTTTGCGAACACTGCCTTAACCCGTCTTGCGTGGCATCGTGCCCCTCGGGCTCGATATATAAACGCGAAGAAGATGGCATTGTGCTAATTGACCAAGACAAATGCCGCGGCTGGCGCATGTGCGTGTCGGGCTGCCCCTACAAAAAAATTTACTACAACTGGCAAAGCGGCAAATCAGAAAAATGCATTTTCTGTTTTCCGCGCATCGAATCGGGCCAGCCCACTATTTGTTCAGAAACCTGTGTTGGCCGCATCCGCTACCTGGGCGTGCTGTTATACGACGCCGACGGCATAGAAGCCGCGGCCTCGGTTGACGACCCACAAGACCTTTACCAAGCCCAACTCGATATCTTTCTTGACCCCGAAGACCCCGAAGTGCGCGCCCAAGCAACCCGCGATGGCGTACCACACAATTGGATTGAAGCCGCACGGCGCTCGCCCGTATACAAAATGGCCATCGATTGGAAGGTGGCCTTTCCGCTACACCCCGAATACCGCACCTTACCTATGGTGTGGTATGTACCACCTTTATCGCCCATTAACGAAGCCACGAGCGACGGCCACCTCGAAATGAAAGGCCTGCTGCCCGATGTTGAATCACTACGCATTCCGGTGCGCTACCTGGCCAACCTGCTAACGGCGGGTAAAGAAGAGCCCGTGGTTACCGCACTTAAACGCATGTTGGCCATGCGCGCCTATATGCGCGAAAAATCAGTCGAAAAGCGTGAAAACACCGCCATCTTAGACGAAGCCGGCCTAAGCACGGCACAAGTCGAAGAAATGTACCGCTATATGGCCATTGCCGATTACGAAGACCGCTTTGTCATACCAACCACCCACCGCGAATACGCCGAAGACGCCTTCCACTTGCGCGGCAATTGTGGCTTTTCGTT
>DATGSD010000205.1:0-6841 GCA_035302965.1 Burkholderiaceae bacterium
CAACAAACTCGCTTAAATGAAACAACAAGGGCGTTGAGATGTTGTACGGCAGGTTGCCAACCAATCGCAACTGCCCTTGGTGGCGCGCACCAGTAGCGCCGGCAGCACGCAAAACGCGTCGGCCGCCACGGGTTTCAACCGCTGCTGCAGCGTCGTCGTTACTGGCTTGCGCTTTACTTGCCCCCAGCACTAATTGGGCTAACTCGGCAAAATCGACCTGCAAAACATCGGTTTCAACAAGCTGCAACTGCTGTTCCGAATACTGGCGCCGCAAGCGTCTGGCCAAATCGCGGTCGATTTCAATAGCGGTTAAATGCGGCACTGCTTGTAATAAAGGTGCGGTTAGAGCCGACAAACCCGGGCCAATTTCAACCAGGTGCTGGTCGGCTTCGGGCGCCACCGCCCGCACAATGGCCTCAACAACCCCTTCGTCGATTAAAAAATGCTGGCCAAAACGTTTACGTGGTCGATGCGCCATAATTAGTCTTTAACGCAATAAGCGCCGATCGCTAGCCGCACCACCCGCCTTAGGCTCGAGGCGGTTATCGATATAGGCCTGGCCACGCAACTGGCTTAACCAATCTTCAAAAGCTAGCTCGGCGCGCCGCTGGAATAAAGCCTGACGCGCTTGCATACGGCGGTATTCGTCTTCTATATCTTTCTCGCGCCGATCGAGCACCTTAATTAAATGCCAGCCATAGGTACTTAACACCGGCTCGCTAACTTGTCCGGGTTGTAGGGCATCCATGGCGCTTTCGAAAGGAGGCACAGTTTCGCCGGGGTTTACCCAACCCAAATCGCCACCTTGCGGCGCTGAACTATCTTCTGAAAAACGCTTGGCTAAATCGCTAAAGCTTTCGCCCATAGAAATGCGCCGCTGCAGCTGGCGTAAACGCTCGAGGGCTCGCTCTTCGCTAACGGCTTGATCGGTTTTAATCAGAATATGTTGCACGTGGGTTTGCTGCACCAACATGGGGCCATCGGGCATGGGCGGTAAGGCGTCATCGCCAAAACCTGGGTGGCCAGGCTGATCGGGCTGCGCTTCAGCCTGCTGCGGTGCTTGCGGCGAGCTACGCGTAACCACTTTTAATATATGAAAGCCATTACCACTTTGGATAATATCGCTAACCTGGCCAGCGCCAAGGCCGGCAACAGCGTCAATAAACAAATCGGGCCAGCCATCAACCGGACGCTGCCCCATATCGCCACCATCAAGCGCCTCAGGCCCATCAGACGAGGCTGCAGCCACACTGGCGAAATCGTCGCCACCACGCAAACGCTGCAGCAAATCTTGTGCTTTGCGGCGCAAACTTTCAACCTCGGAGGCGCGAGCTCCTTCGGGCACGGCCACTAAAATTTGTGCCAAACCCAACACCTCGCCCATAGCCGATGGCGGCGCACCAGCGCCAGCAATAGAAGGGCTTGCACGCGAGCCACGTTGACGTAAAAACGCATCAACTTCGGCATCAGAAATAATAATATAGCTATCGACCGCTAATTGACGCAGCCGGTCGATGCGAATTTCGTCACGCAAGCTATCAAGGTAATCATCCCAGGTGGCACCCGACTTTTCTACCTCGGCACGCAGCTGCTTAGGGCTTAACCGGTTACGCTGCGCAATAGTTTCTACTGCTTGCTTAACCTGGGCATCGCTTACCGTAATATTGCGGCTCTCGGCTTCTTGGTTAATTAATTCGTCGGTAATCATGCGCTGCAACACCTGGCGTCGCAGCGTTTCTTTATCAGGCACTTCAATTTTTTGTGCTGATAGCTGGGTTCGCATACGTGCCGCTTGTTGGTCGACCTGCTTTAAGGTAATGACTTTTTTATTAACAATGGCCGCAATCCCGTCAGAAAACTGGCCGCGCGATACCGACTCGTTTGCCTCGGCATCGGGCGCTTGTTGCGCAATCGCCTGAGGGCCTGCCGCCACGCCAAGCATTAGTAAAACGGCAAGCCAAAAGGGCTTTTGCATTCGAAACATTACTCGTACCTCTCGTAAGTGGTGGCATCCATAAGTGTCGGCGTAACCGGCTGATAACCGCTAATTGATCGACGCAACATACTAAGTGGATCGGTTCCTAAAGAACCCAGCCCACCCAATTCGAGCTGGAAAAACACCGCCGTGTTGGAATCTTTGGCGGCGACGGCATAGCGCTGGAAAACAACGCGACCCGTCCAGCAACAATCGCCCGAATACTCTAAGCCAAAAATCGATTGCGTCGAGCGTTTTTCTTGCAAAGAATAATCGAAACGCCCCATCAGATACAATTTTTTCGACAAGGGCCACTGCGTGGTTACCGAGACCTGCTCTTTGCTGCGATCGACATATCCTTGGGTATTAACAATAGCCGGGTTAATTAATTGACGCGGGTCGCGCTCATAGCGATAGTTTAGCCCCAACATCGCTAAACGCTTTGGCCGCCACATCAGACCACTGCTGATGCGGTTACGATCACGCGACTCGGGGTTAAATTGGGCATCGAAGCGAATCGTAAATGTATCAGTAAGCGCCGCCGTCGCACCAACCAAATAATCGGAGCGCTTATGCAAACGCGGCTTACCCCCAGGTAAAACCACGCGCTGGTCGGAAAAATACTGGCGTTGGGCCACCGACAATGACATGCGCTCGAAACCCGTATTTTCATCTAGCCAGCGGGTTGTTAAACCAAGAGTTAGCTGGTTAGCGTTGGCAATACGATCCCAACCGCCACTGAAAATATTCTCAGAAAACGCTTGGCTGTAATTAAAGGTGGCCAAGCCGGTATCAAACACCGGTATCGACGTTTGGTCGTGATACGGCACATATAAATAATAAGCCCGCGGCTCTAGCGTTTGGATGCTTGGGTTACCAAATAAAGTCGTTTCGCGCTCGAATGTTAAACCGGTATCGAGCGATAAAATTGGCAGCGAGCGTGTTTGCGTATGCGGCGTGCTAGCGCGATGGCCATCAATGCCCGGCCCCAAAGTAAAACCATTCCAGTTCGTTGTGTATTGGCTTAAATGCACGCCCGCTTTCGGCGTAATGTACCAACCGGCGCGCACAATTGGGTAGGCCACTGTGTTATACGACGTAAACCGCGTACCATCGTACGACTGGTAGGGATAATTACGCGCATAAGTCGAATTTAACGACGGCGGGTAGAACGGGTCGTGGTAATGCGGCATGCGAAAACGTGTTGCCGTGTTATACGAATCTAAATCGAAACCGTTCCAGTTATAGCGCGAACCCCGCACAATTAATTCGGGCAACTTGTTGTACGGTGAGCGGCGATGGTAACCCAAAGTACTGTCTTGTATAGTTTGGTAGGTGTCAGCCCTAAGCTGCGCCGACCAGTACGAAAAACCCGACCAATTTAAGCGCGCACTACTATGCAGATAATCGACACTGGCTTCGTTTAAACCAATGGTAGAAAAATCACGAAAATAATCGTCATCCGACACACGCCGAATATCGACCGCGCCACTAAAGCCACCACCAAAACGCTGACGGTGCGCCAAACCAAACAACCACCGCTTTTGATGGGTTAAATGATCTTTAGGCAAAAACGTGCCGGCCACTTCGCCGCTGTACGAGCGGCCTAAATAGCGGTACTCGGCACCTAACTGCAAACCGCGCTTACTCATCACCCTCGGCGACAGGGTTAAATCGTAATTAGGGGCCAAATTAATGTAATACGGCAAGGTAAATTCGAAACCCGCATTACTAGAGCCCCCATAAGTGGGTAATAAAAACCCCGACTTACGCTCTTTACTAAGCGGAAACGATAAATACGGCGAAGCCAAGATAGGCACGCCTTTGAAGTACAGCACCGCGTTGCGGGCCACGCCTTCGTTCTCATCGAAATCGAAATCGACTTTAGGTGAACTGATATACCAAGAAGGGTCGGGACACGGACACGCCGAATAACGCATGTCGTGCAAACGCATTTTGCTATGGCTGAAAATATCGGCTTTTTCGGCCGTGCCGCTACCACCTGTAACCAACCAATAGTCGGGCGCTTGGATTTCGCCGGTCTCGGCATCGATGTTGTAATGCAACTGCGGCCCACGCACCACACTGGCATCGCGTAACAAAACAGCATTGCCATAAACATCAACCTGGCCTGTCTCGCGCTGATACTCGATACGGTCGCCCTTTAAAATGGCATCGAGCCGACGCACCTCGGCCTTGCCCGTTAAAATGGCCTTATCGTTTTCATCGTTTTCTATGGTGTCGGCAATTAAGAAATGGGCCATTTCGGCATCGTTAACTTGACGGTGCATTTGCAGTTTTGGCGCTACCTGCAAGCCCTTGCTGGCTTGCAAACCCAGAGCCGCGTCGTCTTGCTGCCCTTGCGCCAACACCGGCAACGCTGGCGCCAACGCCAACGCTAAAACCATTGTCCACCGAAACAGACGCACCAAAGCTACCCCTACCAAAATGGCGTAAAAAATGCTAACAGAAAGCCTTGCCCGCTAAGGCAAAACAGCTTAGCGCCACACAAGACAAAAACCACAAAACAAAACCACAGCCCTATAAATAAGACCCAACAAGCGGGTATTATAAAGAAGCGCCGCTACTTGTCGCGAACTTCTCGTGCGGCGGCTAAAATATTGCGCAACCCAGCCTTAATTCAAACGGCCTAAACCAAAGGCAAACTAGCACAAACACCTTTTTATTTGCTCGCAAAAAACATGAGGCGCATAATTAAGGCACAGTTACGATTTATAGGCTGCCGCAGCAACCGTCGCAACACTTAATCCGTAGTAAAGTTTCAGACGTCGCTATAATTTTATGCTGCTATAAGCAGGTACGGCTGCAACTGAGTATCGCCACAACTGGGTACGGCCATAACTAGGTTCCGCTATAACGTAGCACCGTCACTACCGCTTACAAGCTCGCAAAGCTTGTCAACTACGAGTGAAGCCCTTAGACAGCTCTTTACCTTTACTAAAATCGGTCTAACACAACCCACTACAACACCAGCAGGCTTGTCTTGACTACTTCATCTAACCCCCGCTACCAACAACTACAGGCTTGGTTGCAAAGCCTAACAAAAACCCACGCGCTACAACTCGACACCCTGGCTACAGCGTCAAGCGATGCCAGCTTTCGGCGTTACTACCGGCTAAATAGTAGCTCTGCTAGCACAAAAACAACTGGCCAAGCGACTAGCTATATTGTGATGGACGCCCCACCACCGTACGAAAACTGCCAGCCATTTATTGAGGTGGGTAATTTATTACAAACCGCTGGCCTAACCGTACCCGAGGTAATCGCACAAAACCTCGAACATGGTTTTTTATTACTAAGCGACCTTGGCCCCACCACCTACCTCGATGCCATTCGTCAAGGGCTATTACAGCCCAAAAGCACAGCCACCCAAGTAGGCTCTGAAACCACCCACAACACGCAAGCAGCGCAACCGGCCGATTACGCCGCCTTAGGCGAATCGACCCTAAACAACAGCACGCTGCAAGCACTTTATCGTGACGCCATCCAAGCGCTGGTAAAAATGCAGCAAATCAACGGCTCGGGCTTGCCCATTTACACCCAGCAATGGCTGGTTGACGAGCTCAACTTATTTATTGAGTGGTACGTTAAACACCACTGCCAAACCAGCTTAAGCGATGCCGACCAAGCCATGCTAGCCCACACCTTTAAGCTATTGGCAGCCGACAACATGCGCCAGCCTTTTGTTTTGGTGCACCGCGACTTCCACAGCCCCAACCTCATGCTAATGGGTCAAGGCCAAAACGGCCGCAACCCAGGCATTATCGACTACCAAGACGCCTTATTAGGCCCCATAAGCTACGACATTGCCTCGCTAGTTATGGATGCGCGCACCACCTGGGAAGAAGACCAACAACTCGACTGGGCCATCCGCTACTGGGAACAAGCCCGCGACGCCAAACTGCCCGTTCCCGACAGCTTTGCCGACTTCCATCGCAACTACGAATGGATGAGCTTGCAGCGCAACCTACGCATACTGGGCGTATTTGCCCGCCTTGCCTACCGCGACAACAAAAAAGCCTACCTGCCCCACATACCACGTGTAAATACCTACATTCGCCAAGTCGCCAGCCGCTACAAACAATTTGGCCCCCTGCTTAAGCTACTTAACCGCATCCACAACGTCGAAGAAAAAGTGGGTCTAAGCTTTTACTAGCTTTACTGCATAGAAACATTTCATCTCATAAAAGGCACCACACAAAATTCACTCTGTGAAAGTCACCTCATAAAAGTTACCCTATTAAAGTTACCTCGTGAAACCGTTTTACCTTCTGAAAACCACGGCGTTGATAGCTCGTCATCAGCTGTTGTTCTCAGCAATCACTAGTCTCAGCCCATGAAAGCCATGATTTTGGCAGCTGGCCGCGGCCAACGCATGCGGCCCCTTACCGACACCACCCCAAAACCCTTATTAAACGTAGGTGGCAAACCCCTTATTGTCTGGCACATCGAACGCCTTGCCGCCACCGGATTTAACGACATCATCATCAACCATGCCTGGTTAGGTAAACAAATCGAAACCACCCTAGGCTCGGGCCGCCAATGGGGCGTGCGCATTCGCTACTCACCCGAACCCCAACCCCTAGAAACCGCAGGCGGCATCGCCCAAGCCCTTCCTTACCTTGGCAAACAACCATTTTTAGTAGTTAACAGCGACATCTGGTGCGACTGGGATCCAAGCCAAGCACCCACACTGGCAAAAAAAATAACCCAAAACAACAAACTGGCCTGGCTATTGTTAGTTAACAACCCCGAACACAACTCCGACGGCGACTTTCCGACCAGCCTACTCGAAACAAACAACAAAACCGACCAAGCCAAACCCCCTACAAAACTTACCTTTGC
>DATGSD010000206.1:0-3157 GCA_035302965.1 Burkholderiaceae bacterium
CCGATGCTTGATGCGCGGCCATGATAACCAATCGGAACCCATTTGTAGTTGGGTAGCAGCGGGTTATCGGGGCGGAACAAGCTGCCAACCGCGGTGGCATGATGCACCGAAATATAAAAGTCGGTGTAATCACCAATTTGCGCGGGCACAGTGTATTCAACCTGGCTTTGGTCGATTAATAAAGGCTCAAGTTGTTTTTGCTGTGTGGCCCCTTCGCTTAAGGCCTGAAAGAGCGCCAAGCGCAAAGCCGACCAATGGGCTGGGTCGAGTGCCATTAGCCGATTTAGATTGGCTGCCGCGCAGGCGCTAAGTGCCCGAGCCGCTTTGCCTTCAAAGGGCTGCATTTGAGCAAGTGCGTTTAAATCGAGCACAAAATCGCCAATGGCAACCCCTGGGCGAAAGGTTTCGGCACTGCCTTTGCGCTTAAATACGGCGTAGGGCAGGTTTTGAATAGGAAACTCGCAACCATCTTGGTTGGCGCTTTCAACCCAGCTTTTTTGCTCGGGGTTATGCGTTTCGTTAAGTGTAGTCATAAAGTTTTTAACTAGGAAAAGTGGGTGAGAGACGAATTAGCGGCGACTGGCATCGAAGTGTCGCTCAAGGCCGCCCCAGCAGCTAAGGTAGTTGTCTTGTAGCTGGGCCGACTCGAGTGCCGCCGCAGTTGGCCATAAAACACTAGGCGGTGTTTCGAACATAAAGGCCATTGTGTCACGTAAATACTGTGCTTGCGTGGTGTCTTGCTGTGTGGCCATATCAAAGCTTTGTTTGTCTGGGCCATGGGGTGTCATGCAATTATGCAGACTAGCGCCACCCGGTACAAAGCCATCGGCTTTAGCATCGTAATCGCCATGAATTAAACCCATGAATTCGCTAGCAATATTGCGATGGAACCATGGTGGGCGGAAGGTGTTCTCCATGGCTAAGATGCGCGGCGCAAATGCGACAAAGTCGAGGTTGGCAACGCCAGGTGTGGCCGTAGGCGATGTTAGAACCGTAAAAATACTTGGGTCGGGGTGGTCGTAGCTAATTGATCCGATAACGTTAAAAAGGCGTAAATCGTATTTATACGGTGCGTAGTTACCGTGCCATGCAACCACATCGAATGGCGAGCGATTTAAAGGGGTTTCCCAAAGCCGACCATCAAACTTGGCAACTAAGGTGTGCGCTTCGGTGTTTTCTTCGTACCAGGCCACTGGCGATAGAAAATCGCGTACATTAGCCAAGCCGTTAGAACCGATGGGGCCAAGCTCGGGCGGGCGCATTAATGCGCCAAAGTTTTCTAGCATATAGCCCCGTATTGGCTCATTAACAAGTTCGACCCGAAAGCGAACGCCTCTGGGGATAACCGCAATTTCCTGGGGCTCAATCTCGAGTAAGCCCAGCTCGGTAACAAAGCGCACCGAACCTTGCTGAGCAACAAACAGCATTTCGGCATCGGCATTGTAAAAAGCTTGGTTGGTCATCGACTGGTTGGCCAGGTAGTAATGAATGGCCACCCCCGATTGGCTGCGGTTACTGCCATTACCTGCCCAAGTAATAACACCATCAACAAAGTTGGTGGGCGCTTCCGGAATTTCAGGAGCACTCCAGCGCAAGGCATCGGGCGACAGTGCCGTGTCGCCAAATTGGTTGTGCCATTGGCTTTGTGCGTAAGGTTTAAAAGGCTTTTGCTCGGCAGCGGTTGGCAAAATACGATACAGCCAAGACCGCCTATTGTGGGCGCGCGGCACCGTAAAGGCCGTGCCTGATAATTGTTCGGCATACAGCCCAAAGGGGCAAACTTGAGGTGAATTTTGGCCTTGTGGCAAAGCGCCTTCTAGTGCCTCGGTGGCAAAATCATTGCCAAAACCCGATTGATAGCGAAGTGAAGACATAACCTTCTCCGATAATGGGTAACTTGCCCTCCACTATAAAATCGAATTTGTTTTAGTGCAATGCGTTAGATAATAACAAACGTCTATTTTTTACCGAGCTTGGCAGCGCGTGCAGTAATAGGTCGCCCGCTGCCCTTGTACGATGCGACGAATCGCCCGCGAGCAAACGGGGCAGGCCTGACCTTCTCGTCCGTAAACAGCGGCGTGGATGTCAAAATAACTACCGGGTTCGTTTTGGGTGCTGACATAATCGCGCAGCGTCGTACCGCCCGCTTCGAGGGCGTCGTTTAGCGTTTCTTGAATGGCCGCACTAAGCCGTTCACATCGGGCTAACGATAATGACCCCGCGGCTGTTTTAGGGTTAATACGCGCTCGAAATAACGCTTCAGAGGCATAAATATTGCCGACACCTACAACCGCATTGCCGGCTAACAGTGCTTGCTTAACGGCTTGTTGCCGTCCTTTAAACTGTTTTCTGAGATGGGCTCCGTTAAAGTTGTCGCTAAAGGGTTCTACACCTAGGCCGACAAGGCGCGGATGCTGATCAACCGGGCCATCGGCAGCATCGTGCCATAAAACCGACCCAAAGCGCCTAGGGTCGTGTAACAGTAAACGGGCGTGGGCAAATCGCCATTCGATATGATCGTGTTTGCGCCGGGCTTCATTAAGACCGACTCGTCGTAAAGAGCCCGACATGCCTAAATGAACCAGCATGGTGCCGTGCTCAAAAACAAGCAGCAGGTATTTTCCGCGTCGCTCGCAAGCGATAATAGTTTTGCCGTTAACAAGTTCGGCCAAATTGGCAGGCACTGGCCAGCGCAGGCGTGGCTCGTGCACAATAAAGCTTTCGAGGGTTTTGTTAGTAACTAGCGTCGCTATTCCGCGACGGGTTGTTTCAACTTCTGGTAGCTCAGGCATGTGGGGGTGATAAGATTCTCTATTACGCTGATAAGTTTGCCAAATTTTCTTGGCATGTGGGCGATGGCAACGGTTTAATTACATGAGACATCCATTACGTTTATTTTTGGCTTTACTAGTAGGGCTCTGCTTGCCTTGGTTGGCGATGCCAGCGGCCGCCCAAGCCCCCGAGATAGATTCCGATGCTATCGAGTATATCCACCTCCATGCTTCCGAATTACCGTCGGTTAATTTAAGTAGCGACTTACTCTACCGTATTTTAGCGGCCGAAATTGCTGCGCAACGGGGGCAACTCGATGTTGCCAGCCATGGCTTTTTAGCGTTGGCACGCGACACCTCCGATCCGCGTTTTGCGCGCATGGCAT
>DATGSD010000207.1:0-3829 GCA_035302965.1 Burkholderiaceae bacterium
TAACGATTTAGTACCGGCCTTTGGCGAAGAAAAATTCTTCTTCACCGACGAGTACGAACAAATGACAGGCGACGGCGAAGTCATCTTATAAAGCCGGATACAGCTGCTGCAAACCAGCGCCTGTACAACGCTTGTACTAGCCTGTTATAAAACAAGAGCCCCCAGCTTAAGACGCTAATCTTAATTGGGGGCTTTTGCTTGTGCGCTTTCTTATTAGCGCTTTACTTTAGAGGCGCGTTTCCTTGAAGGCTGCTTTGCCTTTGATAGTGCCTTGTCACAGTGGCGCTTAGCCTCAATAACGCTGTGTTTAGTAGCTCTGTGCCTTACTAAGGTGTTGCTTCCGCGGCCTTTATTGCCGTCGAAACTGCCTTGCTACAGTGGCGTTTAGCCTCAATAATGCGGCGCTTTAGCAGCACTTTGCCTTATTGACGCCTTGCCTTGAAAGCGGGTTTGCCTTGGTGGCTGCTTAAATCAGCCACCTCGGGCATTTAAAACCTTAGTCGACAATGACATCGCTGGAATAAATCTTGACGTATTCAAAATCGCCAGGCTTGTTATTAATACCGACACGTGGTGGCGAAATCCAGCTCGCGTATTCACCAGGCTCATAAACCGGCTTCATTAAAGAATTCAAGAATTCGTGATCGGCCGCATTCGGTAACCACTCATCGGCCAGCGATTCGAAAACCTCTGCCGACACAAGCTCGCCTTCAGGCGTAATGTAATGATCAGCAAACTCACCAATTTTACGGTTAAAGCCCTTGTGCGGCTGGGTAATCTCAAAATCGATACCGGCGTCGGCAATAATTTTATTCCAACGATTAATACCGCCCTGACAGTCTTTAATATAGTCGTCAAGCAAACGGCTATTTAACGCATTTAAAGCGGGCTGGTCTTCAGTAACAATTTCGCCATCGCGTACCGTCATAACCGGATAGGTATCGTTCGTTAAAACGTGATCATCATCGATACGGGTTTCTTCGAACCGACCCTTAAGCCCGGCGCTATACAGTTCGGCCGCGTTACTAGAAATCTCGGAACCGAATAAATCGCGCGTCACCGAAATATGGAAATTTGCCTTACGCTGCAGCGTTGGTAAATCGATCACGCCTAAAGCACGGATAGCCTCAACATCGTATGGGTCCTTAATACCCGCCTTATTCATCGCCTCTACCGTGGCTTGGATGGTGCGCGACACACCCGTTTCACCCACAAACATATGGTGGGCTTCTTCGGTAAGCATAAAGCGACAAGTGCGCGACAAAGGATCAAAACCCGATTGCGCCAATGCCGCTAACTGCATCTTGCCATCGCGATCGGTGAAATAAGTAAACATAAAGAAAGACAACCAATCGGGCGTACGCTCGTTAAACGCACCTAAAATTCGCGGGTTGTTTTCATCGGCAGAACGACGCTCAAGCAATGCTTGCGCCTCTTCACGCCCATCGCGGCCAAAGTATTTAACCAGCAAATACACCATGGCCCACAAATGGCGACCTTCTTCAACATTAACCTGAAATAAATTACGCAAATCGTACAGCGACGGTGCGGTTTGACCCAAATAACGCTGCTGCTCAACCGATGCCGGCTCGGTGTCGCCCTGAATCACAATCATTCGGCGCAACAAAGAACGGTACTCGCCCGGCACTTCCTGCCAAGCAGGCTCGCCCTTATGTCGACCAAAAGGAATCGTGCGCCCTTCTACAGCTGGCGCTAGCAAAATACCCCAACGGTATTCGGGCATGCGTACATGATCAAAAACGGCCCATCCCTCGGGGTCTACCCCGACAGCAGTACGTAAATACACCTCAGCATCTTGGAAAGCAGCAGGACCAGCCTCTTTCCACCAATCGATATAATCGGGCTGCCACGCCTCGAGCGCCCGCTGCAGCTGACGATCGCCACTCAAATTAACGTTGTTAGGGATTTTTTCGTCGTAATTAACCTCAACAAAACGCTCGCTACGAATGGTTTCATTCTCACTCATCATGCTCTCCTGAAATAGAACAATCCGCTATCTGAAAGCTAGAACTGACAACTATCAGCCTAGCAATAATGCATTTTTATGCATGCGGGATACTCAAGAAGCATTTTAGTGCAGACAAGTAACATCTCTTTGATGCAAATCAAACTTTTATTGCTTCAACGAACAAGCCGAATTTGCTCAAACAATAAAACCAGACAGAAAAAGGGCTTTTCAGCCAAAGCTAAAAAACCCTTTTTAAACAACCTGTTACAGAAAACCAAGCCCAGGCATTGCGCGCGAAATTACTAAACATTACCCGCAGTTTAAACAACTACAAGCGAACAACTTAACGCAATACCTGGCCTTGCCAAGCTAGCTATTAGCCAGCAATCGCAAGTAATTTACTTGCTCAAAAACTCTTTCAGGCGGGCACCCGTTTCGGGGGCGACCTCAAGAATTTGCTCCCAACCGGCCTCTTTTGCTTGAGCCAACCACTTATCGCGCTCTTCACCTTCAAGCGTATAAACCACTAAACCCGCATCAGCTTGCTTCTTGGCTTCATCGGCATTAATTTCTTCGTTATCTTTGTTGGTCGATTCTAGCCACTCGCCCATTTCGGTAAGAAAATCGCGCTGCTCATCGCTTAAAGCATTCCACTTATCAAGGTTAATTAAAACATTAACGTTGACATTGTAAAAACCAGGATCGACGCGGGCTTTGGTAACCTCTTGCCAACCCAAATCGAGCACACCTTGCATAGGCCAACCATAACCATCGACCACGCCGCGCTCGAGAGCCGTATACACCTCGGAAGGTGGTGTTTGCACGTTAGAGGCACCCAGCTTTTCAAAAAATGCGCGGTAAACCGGCGTTACCCTAAGCGTTAAACCGCTAAGATCGGCCTTTTCGACCGGCTTATTAACATATAAATGATAGGGAACTCCATCGCCAGTCATGGCTAAAAACCAGCTATTCATCTTTTGATTATGCAGCTCGTTTAAATACTCCCAGCCTCCGTTCTCGCGCAACTCGTCCATACTGTAGTCGGACAGCTTTAAAGCATCGGCCTCGGGCACCAAGTTGGTATAAAACGCCGTGGTATTAAACGCCATATCGACCACACCACTAGATACCGCACTACCTAGCTCGAAAGGCGGCATGGTAGAGGGACCACCAATAACCTTAATTTGAACAATACCCTTGCCCTCTTCGTTAACCTTTTCAACAAAGCGAGCAAACGGCCTATCGATCATAGAGCCTTCCTGAAAAGCCGAAATAGCGGTTAACACCGCCTCATCGGCCTGAACCAAAGGGGCCATCAATACCCCAAGAGAAGCCCCAAGGCCGAGTAACAATCGCGATATCCGACGCATAAAAATCTCCTAACAAATAACTATTTTTCGTTCTATAAAGCCCGAAACCCAGCTAATAACGTGACAATGTCAAACTCACGTACGCTGGTCGGTCTGGTGAAGCGTATCGAAAAACTGCTGAAAACTCGAGAACAAACCGGGCTTCCTTAAGTATATTATTATTGTACAAACCCTCAAGGGATAAAAAATAGTATGGTAAAACCATGACCTTATAGGCGACACAAAAACACCAAACACCTTAAGCCAACTGTGCAAACTCTTAATCTCGGTCTTGATAAGCTTTACCCTTGTTTTAAGCAACATCTAACCAAGAATTCACTTAAAGGCCT
Organism: Burkholderiaceae bacterium; assembly: GCA_035302965.1. Classification (GTDB taxonomy): domain Bacteria; phylum Pseudomonadota; class Gammaproteobacteria; order Burkholderiales; family Burkholderiaceae_B; genus DATGSD01. The sequence goes on from DATGSD010000207.1 coordinate 3,669, forward strand.
AAAGGATTAGTAGTGAAGCAATTTAACAGCGATGTCACTTAAATCGGCAATACGTTTAACGACACCCTTAACGTTAGTAGAATCCTAGCGGTTGCTAGCAATTTAAAAAGTGCTTATAACAAACAACTAAAAAAACCGACAACACGAGGCAATTTTTCGTG
>DATGSD010000208.1:0-3801 GCA_035302965.1 Burkholderiaceae bacterium
TAATTCCGTTTAACCCCGCCGATCCCTGGAGTCTTGAGCGCAGGCTCGAGCATGAACCAGCGTTTAAAGAGCGCTACGACCAAGACGAAGAAGTTAAAGCCTTAGTCGACCTTGCTCGCCCCTTAGAAGGCCTTACTCGTAACGTTGGTATGCATGCAGGAGGCGTTCTAATAGCCCCTGGCAAATTAACCGATTTTTGTCCTTTGTATCGCCAACCTGGGCCTGATAGCGGCGCGGTTTCGCAATTCGACAAAGACGATGTCGAGTCGGCCGGATTGGTTAAATTCGACTTTCTGGGCCTGCGCAACCTTACCATCCTCGATCGTGCGCTACGTTATGTACGTAAGTTCAATCCAGATAAGGCCGATTTCGAACTTTCCAGCTTGCCGCTAGATGATGCGGCCACCTACAAATTGTTGTCTGAAGGCAATACGACGGCGGTTTTCCAGCTCGAGTCGCGCGGCATGAAAGAGCTGCTGCGCAGCTTACAGCCCAGTAACTTCGAAGATGTTATTGCGATGCTGGCACTTTATCGACCCGGGCCACTCGAATCAGGCATGGTAATTGACTTCGTTAATCGCAAACACGGTCGCGAAAAAGCTGATTTTTTCCACCCTGATTTAAAACCGGTTCTTGAAAGTACGTACGGCGTTATTGTGTACCAAGAACAAGTCATGCTGATTTCGCAAATTATTGGCAATTACACCCTGGGTGGTGCCGATATGTTGCGTCGAGCTATGGGCCGGAAAGATGCCAAAGAAATGGCCGAGCATCGGGCTATTTTCGAGCAAGGGGCAATTAAAAAAGGCTATGACGGTAAATTAGCCGTGCGTCTTTTCGACCTAATGGAAAAATTCGCCGGCTACGGCTTTAACAAAAGTCACTCGGCGGCTTATGCCTTAATTGCTTATCAAACCGCTTGGTTAAAAGCGCACCATCCTGCCGAGTTTATTGCGGCCACCATGTCTTCCGACATGGACGACACCGACAAGATGCAAATTTTTTGGATGGATGCACTAGCGAACAACGTTAGTGTTTTGCCGCCTGACATTAACCACTCTAATTACCGTTTCGAGCCGGTTAACGATGATTTTGTCGATAAAGGCTTGCCGCCGCGCACCGTCCGCTACGGCTTGGGCGCTTTAAAAGGAGCAGGACAGTCAGCCATTCACGAAATTATCGCCGAGCGCGAACGAGGCGGGCCGTACGAGAGTCTGTTCGATTTTTGTAAACGGGTCGACCGCCATACGGTTAATCGTCGCACTATAGAAGCTTTGGTGCGAGCTGGGGCATTTGATCAGCTCGAATCGAATCGTGCTGCCTTGTTTGAAACTATTCCTCAAGCGATTGAAGCCGCTGACCAAGTCCAACAAAATGCCAATCAGGTTTCTTTATTTGAAGACGATAGCGATACGATCGTAGAGCATCAATTAGCTGCCGTTGCGCCGTGGGATCTCGAAACACAACTTAGCCAAGAAAAGCTAGCCATGGGCTTTTTCTTTAGCGGCCATTTATTTGATGCTTGGCGCGATGAGATTCGGCGTTTTGTGCCTAAACCCTTGGCTAGTCTCGAACCCTCGCGTGAACCTCAGTGGTTTGCTGGTGTCATCGCTGCCATCCGTCCTCGTATGACACGACGTGGCCGTATGGTGTTTGTAGTGCTAGACGACGGTTCGGCACAACTCGAAGTAGCCGTTTTCAACGAGCTTTATGAGGCCAACCGCAGTCGCTTACGTGAAGATGCCTTACTGATTGTTCGTGGCAAAGTGAGCAACGACGACTATACCCAAGGGTTGCGTGTCAGTGCAGACGAAATCCAAGATCTTCAAACTGCCCGCGAGGCCCGAGCTAAAGCGCTGCGCATCACCATCGATTCAGCGCTCGATTCATCACGCTTGGCTCGCCTGTTAAATCCATTCCGAGCCGAGCCCGAAAATGGCATTGATGGAGTTGCCGTCGAGCTCGAGCTACTGCGCGCCGATTTCCAGTGTCGCGTTAGGCTTGGCGAAGAATGGCGTGTGCGCATGTCTCCCGATTTGCTAAATAATCTAGCCCAATGGGTTGAACCCGATCACATCGAAATCGCTTATCGATAAAAAAGGGGTGTCATGAAAACCGCTAAAAACGTCCCCGTTTTGATGTATCACCATATTGCCCCCGAGCCGGGCTTTATTACGACTACCGTAACGAACTTCGAAAACCAATTGGCGTGGTTGGCCAACAATGGTTATCAAAGCTTAACCAGTGACGAGTTTGCAGCCCACCTAGAGGGCGAGCCTGTGCAAGCTAAGTCGATTTTAATCACATTCGATGATGGTTATCTCGATAATTGGGTCTATGCCTATCCTTTATTAAAAAAATATGGTTATTGTGCGCAGATTTTTTTAGTGACATCGTGGATAGGCGACGGGCCGCTTCGTCCAATTTTAGGAGACAGTCAGCTTCCCGAAGCACTGTCGCATGCCGATTGCGAAGCCGCAATAGAACGTGGTGAAGCCGATCGCGCGATTTTACGTTGGAGTGAAATTGAAGCTATGCAAGACAGTGGCATTATCGAATTTCATAGCCATACGCATACTCATACACGTTGGGATAAAAGCGCTAGGGCCGCTGAAAAAAATCAATTAATGGCTCAAGAACTTGCCGACTCACGCGCGACTCTAAAAAAACGATTAGGAGAAGTATCGCAGCATTTATGTTGGCCGCAAGGTTATTTCGATGCCGACTACCAGCTTATTGCTCACGAAGCAGGTTTTCGTTATTTGTATACCACTCACGCTTTCGGGCAAAATAAAGCGGGTTCCGATCCGGCACATATTTATCGCTTTGCCGTTCGCGATACTCATGGTGCCTCTGTTGGACGGCGTATTCAAGTAGCGGCACATCCGTATATCGGGCCGGCCTTTAATCGCTTTAAAATTTGGAATCGCGCTCGTCGCGCAAAAAAATGACAACGCTCTCGGTTATCATCATCACAAAAAACGAGGCCGCACACATCGCTGCCTGCATCGATTCTGTCGCTTTTGCCGACGAAATCGTCGTCGTCGATTCGGGTAGTACCGATGACACCGTAAAAATAGCCCAAGATAAAGGTGCCCACGTAGTGGTTACCGACGATTGGCCTGGTTTTGGGCCACAAAAAAACCGAGCTCTTAATTTGGCCAGCAAAGAATGGGTGTTATCAATTGATGCCGACGAGCGCGTAACACCGCAATTAGCGCTCGAGATTCAAGGTGTTTTGCAAAAGCCTACAGCACAAGCTTACGAAATAGCCCGTCAATCGCAATATTGTGGGCGCTGGATGAAACACAGTGGTTGGTGGCCCGACTACATTTTGCGTTTGTTTAAACGCGATGTTGGTCGTTTTACTGATGCCGCGGTTCATGAAAAAGTTGTTGTTAATTGTGCCCCTCAGCGCTTAAAAGAGCATTTTCTGCATTACCCCTACGCCAACCTTGAAGAACACATCGATAAGCTAAACCGGTACTCGAGTGATGCTGCGATTATGATGCGTGAAAAAGGTCGAGCAACCAGCCCATTGGGGGCAGCTGGCCATGCTTTCTGGACCTTTATCCGAATCTACTTTTTGCGTCGCGGCTTTCTTGATGGGCGCCAAGGTTTCACGCTAGCCATGATGGCGTCTGCCGGTAGTTTTTTTCGCTACACCAAATTGCTTTATCCCGATCAAACTAAACGATAGCGACAGCAACATGATACCGATTCTTATGTATCACCAAATTGGTGAGCCGGCCCCAAAAGGAACACCGTATAGGGGCTTAACGGTAACACCGAAAAAATTTC
>DATGSD010000209.1:0-2101 GCA_035302965.1 Burkholderiaceae bacterium
TTGCTATGGCTGTACGTTACTTGCAAGGCCGTTTTGCCAGGGAAGAAATACACACCACCTAAGTCAAAATTACGTTGCTTGGCTGTGCGGTTGTTGTGTTCCATGCGGCTATACGAAAACGCAGCTAGCGCAACGTAATCGTCACCTCGGTAAGAAACACCAACAGCGGCGTTTTGTAATTTATCGACAATGGTGAAATTAGACGCCAAGGTAGTGTCAAACAACTCTTCGACACCCGTCAGCGCTCGAATGCGCAAAGGCCGCTGACGATGCTCGGAATACACCGCACTGGCGCGCCAACCACCGCTTGTGTAGCGCAAGCCTAAGCTTTTGGTAATGGGCTTACCTTGGCCAGGAAATGAAGGCTTATCGCCAAAACCGTAAATAGCCCCAAACGAGAAGCCGGCAAAATCGGGGCTTTCATATTTGATGGCGTTAGCGAAGCGATACTGGCTGGCATAGTTTTCCCAGTTTCCGGGGTGTTTGTTTACCAAGGCCGCTAACGCAGGTGGGCTTAAAAACTTCGAAATATATTCGTAGGTTAAATCGGGCATGCTACCTAACGACAAAGTACCCGCGGTGTCGCTACCTAAAAATACGATGGCTTCGCGGCTAAATAGCCTATCGGGGTTTACTAGCGACCCTTCATTAACGTTGATGCCACCTTCTAATTTGAAACCGGCGCGTAAGCCGTCACCCAAATCTTCTACCCCACGCAAACCAAAACGGCTTGGCCCTAAAGCACCTCCTTGCATGCCGGTATGGCTTTTACCTTGGATATTGCTGACATAATCAATACCCGTATCTAAAAAGCCATAAATATGTACCGAGCTTTTTGCTGCCACCGGCGCTGCCGTTAATGCGGCAAGCAATCCGGCCAAACCTACTACTGCTAACTTCATGAGAACTCCTTTGTTTAAAAACAGCACACCCTGAGCCGGTTCGATTGTCCGGCTTTTTTGTGTGGATTCGAAAAGCTTTATTGGGAAGGGTTTTTGACGCGCTAATCGTTAAAATTCATTGCGCAAACCATTGAATTACGGGGGCTCAAGCACAGAATCGATTAATTGACGGGTATAGGGGTTTTGCGGATGATCCGAAACCGTGTCGACATCACCGGCTTCCATAATGCGGCCTTGCGATAAAACCACCATGCGTTTGGCCATACAGCGCACAACCCCAAGGTCGTGCGAAATTAATAAATAGGCCACGCCCGTCTCTTCTTGGATGTCATTTAATAAAGCCAGCATTTGGCTTTGCGTAATAACATCTAAAGCGCTGGTCGCTTCATCAAGCACAATTAATTTGGGTTTAAGCGCCAAAGTACGCGCCAATACAATGCGCTGTTGTTGGCCACCCGAAAACTCATGCGGAAACTTATTGACATCGGTGGCCGATAATCCCACACGCTGCAGTAAATCGGCAGGCGTTTCACCGCCGCTGCGGCCGGTAATTGACACGCCGCAATCAATGGCCTCTTGCAAAAGCGCACCGACTCGCATCGTGGGCGTTAAGGAAGCCTGGGGGTTTTGCCAAACCATTTGCACCACCGCGCAATAGGCTTTGGGCAAACCACCCCGATAGTTTTCTAATTGCCAGTCGCCAACTTGCACCGAGCCGGCTGCCACCGGCACATTGCCCATAATGACCTGACCCACCGTACTTTTTCCTGAACCCGACTCACCCACTAGGCCCACGGTTTCACCGGCACGAATGGTCATATCAAAGTCGTAAACAACACGACGTTTTTCTGGGCGTCCAAGCAGGGTATGGCCCAGCACGTAGTCGACACAAAGGCCTTCGATCGTAACTAAATTGCTCATCTCTACCCCTCTTTCAACGCGATAGTTTCGTTAGCCGAGCGTAAGCAACGAACGAGATGCTGTTCATCAGTCTCTAGCAGCGCAATCGACTGAGCTCGACAATCGGAATCGGCCAAGGGGCAACGTGGGGCAAAAACACAGCCTTGCAAGTCGGCCGACCCGCGAGGTGCCGCTCCGGGAGGCGCTTTTGGCAAATGCTTGCCCGCAACATTACGCGGAACCGCATTAAGCAAAGCAATGGTGTAAGGGTGCGCGGGTTGCGTGACAACCTGCTTAGC
>DATGSD010000210.1:0-5915 GCA_035302965.1 Burkholderiaceae bacterium
TTGCTCGGCGCCGGCGCTAAGCAAGTATTTTTAGGCAATCCAAGCCCTTGGAAACCCAACCTCGGACTCGAAAAGCTTGCTGCCGACGAGCGAGTGTCCGTTCATACTCTCGACCTCGGAGACACCCAATCGGTCGAACAACTATCGCGTCGTTTGGGCGGGCAGGTTGAAATCTTAGTTAACACGGCTAATCATCAACGAGATGGTCGTATTTTGTTTAACCAAGGCTTAACCAAGGCTCAAGATGCCATGGATATCAACTGCTTTGGCTTAATGCGCTTAGCCCAGCATTTTGGGCCTGCCATGGCCAGCCGCGCAGCAGACGGGGTGAATAACGCCGTGGCATGGGTTAATTTGCTTTCTATCTATGCACTGTACAACCCCCCAACAAAAGCCACTTGGGCCGCTTCACAAGCAGCCGCTTTATCTGTCAGTCGCAGTTTGCGTGCCGATTTTCAAGCATCGGGCATTCGGGTACTTAACGTTTTCACCGGCCCGCTCGAATCTGAATGGGAACAACTAACCCCACCCCCATTGGTTCGCCCAGCGGCTTTAGCGCGTGCGGTTATTAACGCCCTACAAGAAGGTCTCGAAGACATTTATGTTGGCGATATCGCCAAAGAAATCGTCGCCCGATTGCAAGAAAACCCTAAAGGCCTCGAACGCGAGCTAGGTCAACAAACGGAGTAAATTATGGAAGCCGTTGCTATTGTTACGGGTGGAAGCGCCGGAATCGGTGCCGAAGTTGTGCAGCAAATGTTAAATGCCGGTTACCAAGTTATCTCGATGGCTAGACGCCCGCCCCAAATTAAGCACAAAGCCTTGCATCACCTCGAGGTCGATTTACTCGACCCGCTGGCAACCGAACAAGCAGCACAAGAAGCCACACAAAACCACGCGGTTAGCCACTTTGTTCATAACGCGGGTGTAATTTGGCCCAATTTGCTTCCAGATGTCCAATTAAGCGAGCTTGAGGGGTTAACACAGCTGCATATTGGCTCAGCTATTACACTTGCCCAAGCCTGTTTACCAAATATGCAAAAAAACCGTTTTGGTCGCATCGTTTTGCTGTCGTCACGCGGAGCGCTTGGCGTACCAACACGTACCGCCTATTCGGCCACCAAGGCGGGCATGATCGGTATGGCACGTACCTGGGCACTCGAGCTTGCCGACGCCGGTATTACCGTCAATGTCGTGGCACCCGGCCCTATTCAAACCGATATGTTTTACGAAGTTATCGAAGCCGGCAGCGAGCGCGAACAAGCGCTCGCCCAAGGTATTCCGGTCAAACGCCTTGGCCGTGCCGACGATGTTGCCCGCGCCGTTTTGTTTTTCTCTGATCCGAACAACAGCTTTATTACCGGGCAAACGCTGTATGTTTGTGGCGGAGCTAGCGTCAGTTCGGTCACCATTTAATGTTCTGCTGCTACTACGGCTGCTTCAAGCCTTAAGTTCAGCGTTAATACGGTTCCAAAAACAGACAGGTAGTGCTACAAAGGGTGACAACCCTTTGCGTTGCTTCTAAACCAATCGGCTTCTTTTTATCTATTTGTTAATAAGCTTAATAATCGTTATAAACGGAGACATGCACCATGAAAATAAAATCATTATTAAGTGCTCTAATCATGGCATCGGCGCTGGGTTTAAGCAGTACCAGCGCTCAAGTTAAGGTGGGCGTAGTCAGCTCCGCCACTGGGCCAACAGCACTTATTGGTATTTCGCAGCGCAACACGGTTCCGCTAATGCCTAAAAAAATTGGCGACCTCGATATCGAGTACATCTCTTTAGACGACGCTAGCGACCCAACTTTATCGGTTACCAACTTCAAAAAGCTCATCTCAGAAGAAAAAGTTGATGCGCTAATTGGGCCCTCGGGTTCACCGAATGCCATGGGTGTTATCCAATTTGCCGCCGAATCAAAAACACCGATGTTGGCACCTGTGGGCACGGCTTCTGTGGTTCTACCCATGACAGACGAAAAAAAGTGGGTGTTTAAAACCACACAAAACACCGATATTATTGCCGACGCCTTAATTAAACATATGGTAGCCAATAATGTAAAAACACTGGGTTTTATTGGCCTTAACGATGCCTTTGGCGAAGACTGGCTTAACGTTATAAGCGAAATGGCCAAGGCCAACGATATCGACCTCATTGCTGTCGAGCGCTTCCAACGTTCTGATAACTCGGTAACGGGTCAGGCGTTAAAAGTGTATTCGGCTAACCCCGACGCCGTATTAATTGCTGGTACAGGTGCAGCCGCTGTGTTACCGCAGTCAACCCTTGTTAAACAAGGCTATAAAGGCAAGTTCTATCAAACCCACGGGGCAGCTTTGCCGCAATTTATTAAACTGGGTGGAGACGAGGTCGAAGGCACCATCACCGCGGCCAGCTTAATGCTTGTGTTACCACAAATACCCGATAGCAACCCCTCCAAAAAGGTTGCCCAAGAGTACATCGAGCGTTACGAGGCCATGCATGGCGAAAAACCCGCTACATTTGGTGCCAACGTTTACGATGCGGGTCTTTTACTCGAGCAAGCCATCCCCATCGCTGCCGAAAAAGCCAAGCCTGGTACGCCTGAATTCCGTGCCGCTTTACGCGATGCCCTCGAACAAACTACCGAATTGGTTGCAACGCAAGGTGTTTACAACATGACACCCGAAGACCACAGTGGTTTCGACGAGCGCGGCCGCGAACTGATCACGGTTAAAGACGGCGAATGGAGGCTTATCGAAAATTCGATCGATTAACTAAAATAATTTAAGCTTAGTAGGCTTCAAACCCTTATAAAGCTAGCTGTCTAGGTAAGCTCTATATAAGGCTTATACCTAGCAATAATTTTAGGGCTGAATTGGGTGCATTACCCACGTCAGCCCTTTTTAATTAGTTTTTAATTAACAAACAGAAGCCTTAAAACACAGCGCCAAAAAGCACGCTGAACAATACAAGCGTTGTTGTCCTTTAAAAAGGCCTAAACAAATTCAAAGGGCCCCATAACCACCCCCGCCTGGAGTTTCGATTTCGAAGCAGTCGTCTATTGCTAGTTCGGCTTGGGCCGCACTAAATAACTCTTCAACCTGTCCATCGCGACGAATCACCCGAGCCTGGCCAACTTTGCCGTCTTGCCCACCTTTTAAACCAAAAGCCGGATATTGCCAGCCATTGGCAAGCAAAGACACCGTCATGGGTTCTAGAAAGCGCAAAGTACGAATGCCACCATCGCCGCCGCGCCAACGCCCTAAGCCACCCGAGCCATGACGTATTTCGTAACGCTCAAGACGAACCGGATAGCGTAATTCGAGAACCTCAGGGTCTGTTAAACGCGAATTTGTCATATGAGTTTGAACGACTGCTGTGCCATCGAAGCCACCCACGCAGCGCCCTTTTTCATCAAAGCGAGCGCCAGCACCCGAACCGCCCGATAAGGTTTCGTAATACTGGTATTGGGCATTGCCAAAAGTTAAATTATTCATGGTGGGTTGGCTGGAAGCCATCACCCCCAAGGCACCGTATAAAGCATTGGTTACGCAAGTCGAGGTTTCTACATTGCCAGCCACCACTGCTGACGGGAAGCGCGGATTAAGCATTGACCCTTCTGGAACAATTAAACGCAGTGGTTTTAACCCGCCTGCATTGATCGGAATGTCGTCGTCAACCATTGTGCGAAAAACATAAAGCACAGCGGCCGTGGTAACGGCTAAGGGCGCATTAAAATTATTGTCGAGCTGGGGGCTGGTGCCAGTAAAATCGATTGTGGCAGCCCGAGCGCGCCGATCAATTTTTAAGCTAACGTTAATTCGCGCCCCATTATCTTGCCGCACCACAAACTGGCCGTTGTGTAAGCGATCAATAACCCGCCGCACCGACTCTTCTGCATTATCTTGTACATGCTGCATATAGGCTTGCACAACATCTAAGCCAAACAGCGCCACCGCCTTTAAAAGCTCTTCACGACCTTTTTCATTTGCGGCGACTTGGGCACGCAAATCCGCAATGTTTTGATCAATATTGCGTGCCGGGTAGGCGGCATCGGCCAGTAGGCGCCGCAACGGTTTTTCTAAAAACCGGCCTTCAGACACCAGTTTAAAATTGCTAATTAATACGCCTTCTTGGTCGATGGTGTGCGAATTCGATGGCATAGAACCTGGCGTTAGGCCGCCAATGTCGGCGTGATGGCCGCGCGAGCCAACGTAGAACAGAATCGTACTGCCCTGTTCATCAAACACGGGGGTAACAACAGTGACGTCGGGCAAATGGGTGCCGCCCTCGTAGGGGTTATTTAACACATAAGCATCACCAGGGCGTATTTTGCCAGCATTCGCCTCGATTACCGCTTGCACACTAGCACTCATTGAGCCCAAATGCACAGGAATGTGCGGTGCATTGGCTACCAAATTGCCACAAGCATCGAAAATCGCACAAGAAAAGTCGAGTCGCTCTTTGATGTTGACCGAGTAAGCGGTATTTTGCAGTCGATAACCCATTTGTTCGGCAATCGACATAAATAAATTGTTAAAAACCTCTAGGCGCACTGGATCGACCTGAGTACCTATTGCGAACCGCTCAGGACGTGCTTCAAGCCGCCGCAAAATGAGTTCGCCTTGTTCGGTCACCTCAGCCCCCCAACCAACATCAAGCAATGTTGTAGCGGTTTCATCGATGATGATAGCTGGGCCTAAAAAACGATCGCCCACACTAAGTTGATCACGATAATACAAAGGACTTTCACGCCACCTTCCTTCGGCATAAAGGCGAACACAATCTGCTGCTGAAGCACGCATACGGTTTGTAGCGTTTTGCCAAGTTTCGGATGGCTTGTCGGCAGCAAGCCTTTGTTTTGAGGGGCTTGAGGTGGTGGCCTGCTTGTTGGGTGTGTGCACTTCGGCGGGCAGCGTTTTGCTTGCTGTGTCATAGCCCACCGCTTCGGCAACTACCGATTCAATAAGCAAGGCACAATCGGGCATCAAAAACGAATACCGTTGTAAATAAGCTTGCTCAAAAGCCTGACGCATTTGTTTTTGGCTATCAAGCGCAATTGGCAAAGCCGTATCAGTACCCTCGTAGCGCAAATAAAACTGGCTAGTAACACGGATTTGGTCAGAGGGAATTTCTTGTTCGATAAGCTCGCTGCTAGCGGCTGCTCCTAGTGTTTTAGCAAGCTCTCGCGCTTCAAGGTCGGTGGCCTCATCCCAAATGCGCTCGAACGACTGCTCGCGTATGACACGGCTTGCAGCCAAACCCATGCCATAAGCCGACAAAACGCCAGCCATGGGGTGGAGCAAAACCGTCGATATGCCTAATTCGTCGGCTACTCGGCAAGCATGTTGCCCACCAGCACCACCAAATACGGTTAAAACATAACGGCTAATATCGTAGCCACGCTGTACAGAAATTTTTTTGATCGCGTTAGCCATATTCGCAACCGCTATCGTCAGAAAGCCTTCGGCTAAAGCTTCGGCCGAGGTTTCAACGCCTGTGGCAACACTGACTTCTTGTGCGAGTTGCGTGAATTTTTTCTGCACTACCTGGCTATCAAGTGGCTCATCGGCATTGGGCCCGAATACCGCCGGAAAATGCGCTGCTTGTAGACGCCCTAACATTACATTGGCATCCGTTACCGTTAGTGGCCCTCCGCGCCGATAACTGGCCGGGCCAGGGTTAGCACCCGCCGAATGCGGCCCAACGCGCAAACGAGCGCCATCAAACGTTAAAATCGAGCCGCCACCGGCTGCAACAGTGTGGATACTCATCATGGGCGCACGCACGCGCACCCCCGCGACCAAGGTTTCGTATTCTCGTTCGTACTCGCCGGCAAAATGTGACACGTCGGTTGACGTGCCACCCATATCGAAACCAATCACCTGTCCAAAGCCCAGCGCTTGCGCAACCCCAGCCATCCCGACAATGCCACC
>DATGSD010000211.1:0-7075 GCA_035302965.1 Burkholderiaceae bacterium
GAAGACGCACCACGTATTTATAAACGCGCGCAACAGCTAGCCAATTTAGAAATCACCGGTGTCGACTGCCATATTGGCTCGCAAATTACCCAAGTTGCCCCTTACTTAGATGCCCTCGATAAGCTTTTAGACCTTATCGAAACCTTGCAAACCATGGGCATTTCTATACAGCATCTCGACCTCGGGGGCGGTATTGGTATCCGTTACAAAGACGAGCAGCCTCTAACACCAAAAACCTTGCTAGACAATGTTTTTGCTAAATTAAAAGCTCGAAACCTCGACCATTTGCAAATTATTCTCGAACCCGGGCGCTCGTTAGTCGGTAATGCCGGGGTTTTGTTAACCACAGTCGAATACTTAAAACATAGCGAGCACAAAAACTTTGCCGTTGTCGATGCCGCCATGAACGATTTACTACGGCCAACCCTTTATGATGCCTGGCACGATGTTCTGGCGGTTACACCACGCAAGGGCACAGCTATGGCCTACGATGTGGTTGGGCCGGTGTGTGAAAGTGGCGATTGGCTGGCTAAAAACCGCGAACTAGTTCTTAAACAAGACGATTTACTAGCCGTTATGTCGGCCGGTGCTTACGCTTTTACCATGGCAAGCCAATACAACAGCCGCCCACGACCTGCCGAAATCATGGTTGACGGCAATCAAGCCCATGTTGTGCGCCAACGTGAAACTATCGGAAGCTTGTTCGAACTAGAAGCGGTGCTACCTTAAAACCAAACCGTTAAGTAAAAACAATAAGCCCCACAGCGTTATAAATAGTAAACGCTAAGCTAACCCCACAATGTTGAGCAGCTAAAAGTTAGGGGTACTAGGCTTGAATTGAGCAGTTAAATGTTAGGGGTGCTAGGCCTGAACTCGGTATTGCACCGAACTTCAGGCCTTTTAGTTTGCCCTTTATGCACTCGTGCTTGCAGTAGTGGTTATTGTTAAAAGGCTCGCTTTTACAACTCGCCATACGAGTGCAAACCCGATAAAAACATATTAACGCCCAAGAACGCAAAGCTGGTTATTAGCAAGCCGCCTAATGCCCAGTAAGCTGCCATAGTGCCGCGCAGCCCCTTAATTAAGCGCATATGCAACCACGCGGCGTAATTAAGCCAAACAATTAGTGCCCAGGTTTCTTTAGGGTCCCACTGCCAATAAGTGCCCCAGGCATCGGCCGCCCAAAGCGCCCCCAGTACTGTGGCGATGGTAAAAAAGGCAAAGCCGACCGCGATGGCGCGGTACATAATATCGTCAAGAATTTCTAGAGAAGGCAGCTTGGCACCAATAGGACCACGCAGTGCCAAAATAATACCGACTACAACCGCACCAATACCAAAATACAGCATCCAGGTTACTGATACCTGCCCAGAACCGAACATAAAGGGTTCGGCACATAAAATTGCCCCTAAAATAAATACCGGGCTTAAGGCACGCCACGAGCGTGTTTGGCTGTGTTGCTTAACTAAATAGGCAAAACCCACCATGGCCGCCAATGAAAACGTGCCATAACCAATAAAATTAGCGGGTACATGCAACTTCATCCACCAGCTTTTTAAGGCGGGTACTAAGGGCTGAATTTGGTAGGCATCGCGGGTAAACGAATACCACAGTAAAAATATGACAGCCGAACTAACTACCAAGAGTACAAACCCACCTAAGGCACGGGTGGCGTAGCGCCGCTCGTAATAGAGGTAGAACAAGGCCGTAATTAAGGCAAACAGAACAAAAACTTCGTAAAGGTTGCTAACCGGGATATGCCCAATACCAGGCCCTAATAAATGGCCTTCGCGCCAACGCACGAGCATCCCTACGGTACCAAAGTAGACCGCGGCCCAGGTTAACCCGGTAGCTAGCCAACCCGCCGTGCGACTAAAGTACGAGGCCCAATAAAACAGGGTGGCCAGCACAAACAGGGCGCACATCCATAAAATAGCCGATTGCGACGAGAGCAAATACTTAAGTAAAAATACGCTATCGGCACGAGTAATATCGCCGAACAACAAATTATTGCCATCGCTATACAGCCAAATTGCTAACAAGGCCGACAAGCCGGCACCAATCATTAAGCTGCGCAAGGGCCGCCATAGCCAAGCCATCCAACTAAAACTAGGTACAGCCCCAATAAGGATTAGCTTTTCGTAGTAATCCATATTGTCGCTGTAAGTAGTTAAGGCATAAAAAGCCGCTAGCGCCAAAACCACAAAAAAGGCGATGTCAGTCCAGTCGGGTTTACCGCGTTTACCTCGCGCATCGCCACTGGCTGTCATGGCTTCTTGCCACAAAGAACCTGGATAGGTTGAATCGGTCATGTTTCACCCTTACTAGAAGCTAATTGCTTTAAATCGGTAGAAAAGCGCTGGTATTCGTGATGGAAATCGAGATTGCGACGCTGGGATGTCATGGCGGCCATAACGCAGCTGCCATGGCCTTCGGGTTTTACCCAAACCCAAATGCGACGGTCACGAATATAAAACATCGAAAAAACACCGATAATTAAAAACAAGCTACCCAGATAAACGGTGACTTTACCTGGGCTGCGTGCTATTTGAAAAACGCTGGCTTCAACCTTGTCGAAATCGCTTAAAGCAAAAAATACAGGTGCTGGGTATTCGGGCAGGTTGGCCAAAGCCAGTAAAGCGGCTTGGTTCCAGCGAGCATGCCAGCCGGGGTCGCGATCTTGCGCAAAGGGTTCAAGCCCTTCTTGGGCCCGTGCTAACTGATGCAGTTCGATTAAAGACGCTTGTAACATTGGGATGGCAAAACCCAAAAAAGCTTCTCGATCGGCTTCGGGTACCCGCTGAACAAGGGCTTCAAAGCCACCAGAGGCAAAAGAATCGAGCACCCCCTTCGCCCCTTGTTGCAACAGGGCTTGCTGAGCTGAGTCGCGCGAACTTTTTTGACCAAACACGCTTGCCGCTTCGGCGCGTAGCGCGTCATTATTTAAGGCCTCGCGTAAACGCATAAATTCGGTAGGCGACTGGTCGGTATCGGCCGGTAGACGCAGATAGCGATAGTTTTCGGATGGTGTAGTACGTACCCCCAATAAAAAAACGCTTAGCTCGTCGAGCTGCACCGGCAACATGTAATTATTATATTCGTAAGCCTGGCCATCGGCACCAATAACCCTGTACTCGACGCTAGGTCCGACATTACGCAGATTTTCGTTATTAAGCCGCGCCGCACTACCTGTCACGGCAGCCACGTGCTCTATCATGGCACGAGGCTGCGGCGGCGTGCCATCGAGGTTTTCGACGTTAATAACCCGCAAATTTGTAACATCGAGCTCGAGTTCTTGGGGCCCATCGCTGGTTTCAAAAGCCACAAGCTGCGATTTACCAACAGTGGCATCAACCTTAAACCGATTAGCCGACGATTCGCCAGCCGCCACTGGCCAAGCTTCGAGAGTGACGCGGCTACCCCCGTCTTCGAAACTAGACTGATAAACCGCCAAACCTTTGTAACGCAAGGGTTCGTTTACCTCGATAACTTTTTCGAAGCGCTCGCCAGTATTTGGGTCGATAACTTCTACTTCGCTTTTGAAGCTGCTTGGCATGCCGGTGGGATAATAATCGACCACGAAGCGATTAAGCCGAATCGCAAATGGTAGCGGCTGAATTAATACCCCGTCGCCAGCGGCAACAATACCAAAGCGGCTGGTTGACCCTTCGGGCAGCAACATATTGGCGCGGTAGCTTGGGTTGGCCGCCGACAAGCGCCCATCTTCGGGTACTTCAGAGATAAACATATTATCGACAACGGGCTGCTTACCGCCTAACCACATTTGTAGATGAATGGGTAACTCGCTGTCGATAAGGCCACCAAGGCAAATAACCACAATAGCAGCATGCGCAAAAATATAACCCATGCGGTTGGCGCTGCCTTTTTTAGCAGCAATCATGACACCGTCAGCATCTTCACGTGTTTTGAAGCGATAGCCATGACCCCGTAATAAAGCACCCACTTTACTGACGGCTTGCGCAGGGGCTTCGGGTAATTCGACTTCGAGCCGCTGCGGAAACGCTCTAAGACTTGACGCCCGCACATATTCGCGGAAGGAGCGGGCATCGCGCAGCATTTTTGGGGTGTTGCGCAGCAAGCAAAGCGTTGTCGACACCACCAGAAACGCCATAATAATTAAAAACCACCAGCTGTTATAAATATTCCAGATAGAAAACTGGTTAAACAAGGAATACCAAAACGGCCCAAACTGGTCGATATATTGGTTGGTAACTTGGTTTTGGTCGAGCACCGTGCCAATAAGGCTGGCAATACAGATGAACATCAACAAGCTGATGGCAAACCGCATTGAGCCTAATAATTCGGTAAAGCTGGCGAGATGACGACGAAACGGGCTTTTAGGAGACACAGTTTTTTACACAAAAAAGGGAGGGGCTAACTAGCGCTACCCTCCCTTAGATTGACCGATACAGAAAGGTTCTGTATAGGGGCCTTATTAACGCAAACCAGCCGCGTAGTCGGCCACAGCGGCGATATCGGAATCGGACATCCGATCGGCGATTTCGTGCATCATTTCGCTGTTAGCACGATCAGAGCTACGGAAGGACTTAAGCTGCTCGGCAATATACCCTGGGAATTGACCTGCTAAACGAGGATATTCGGCAGGTAAGCCCGCGCCATCGGGGGCGTGGCATGCCGCGCAAGCCGGTACCCTGCGTTCGGGTAAACCAGCGCGCCAAATTTGTTGGCCACGCTCGGCAAGGTCGAGCTGCGTAGCTGTTGCAGCACTGGAATAATCGAGTGGCTGTTGCGATAAATAATAAGCAATGTTGACGATATCGTCGTTGCTTAAGGCTTGAGCAATCGGCGCCATAGCCGATGGTGCCCCATTAGGACCACCACGTGTTGGTGGCTGATCGCCATCGGGGCCACCCGGCGAAAAATCGGTTAGCTGCTTAATAATGTACTCGTAAGGCTGGCCTGCAAGGTTGGGGTTAGCAGGAAGAACGCTATTGCCAGCCTCGCCGTGGCAAGTGACACAGGCCAAAACGCCTCGGGCGGTATCGCCATTAATGTAAAGCTCTTCGCCCGCCTGGGCATCAGGAGTGTCAGATGCCGCAACAGCGACGGACAGGCCACACGCGGTAAACAAGACACCGCAAGCAGTTATTATTCTGGAAAGCAAGCGCTTCATGGAGACCTCGATGGATCGCAATTTGGAATAGCTGCGAGTTAATACGCGACAAAAACAACGCCATTATGGCCGCAAATTGCTGTGGCACAAAATGACCATAACAGGTTCAATCCCGAAATTATACAATAGCCTTTTAATTAATCTTGGTAAGTTGCTGCTTTGTCTATACTTCATCGTGCTTCGTTCAGCCTTTCAGCGGCCCGATTAAACCAGCTGCCGGCGCCACACGTACCCGAAATCTGCTTTGTGGGGCGCTCTAACGTAGGTAAATCGTCGGCCATTAACGCACTTACCCAACAACGTCGGCTGGCCTATTCTAGTAAAACACCGGGCCGCACACGGCTTATAAATCTGTTCGGCATCCCCGACCCCATGCAGCCCGATACGCCATTAGCGTATTTGGTCGATTTACCCGGCTACGGTTATGCCGCCGTCGATCACGACACGCGCGACGAATGGGCCATGGTGTTGGGCGATTATCTGCGTAGCCGCAGTGCCTTAATAGGCATTGTGTTGTTACTCGATATCCGGCGTGGCCTTACTAAGCTCGACCAACAATTGGTTAATTGGATTGCCCCAACCGGAAAACCCCTGCTGGTGTTATTAACCAAAGCCGACAAATTTGCGTTTGGCAAACGCAAACAAGCCATAATGGCTATTAACAAGCAATTAAAGGCCATAGGGCAGCTCGAAACTATTGCGTTTTCGAGTACCCAACGCTTGGGCCTAGACGAAGCCACCCATCACATCGAAAACTGGATTTCTCCTACTGTTGTGCCATGATCAAACATTTACATTTAGCCGACTTTCCTGCCTCTCGTCCGCGCCGCAATCGTCGCGACGATTTTTCGCGACGATTAGTCAGAGAATACACACTTAGCCCCGCGGACTTCATCTACCCAGTGTTTGTGGTCGATGGCAAAAACCAACAAGACGAAATCACTTCGATGCCGGGCTTAGTTCGCTACAGCCCCGACAAGTTGCTTGCCGTTGCCGAAAGCTGTCTGAAATTAGGCATACCCGTATTGGCTTTATTTCCGGCCATCGAAAGCCACCTTAAAACACCCGACGGCATCGAAGCGGCTAACCCAAAAGGCCTAATCCCCGAAACAACGCGCCTGCTTAAACAAAACTTCCCCGAGCTTGGCGTTTTAACCGACGTAGCCCTCGACCCTTACACCAGCCATGGCCAAGATGGCATTGTCGATGCCGATGGCCATGTGCTTAACGAAGCCACAGTCGATGTTCTTACTCGCCAAGCGCTGGCACAAGCCGAAGCCGGCGTCGATATTATCGCCCCTAGCGACATGATGGATGGAAGAATTGGCACGATTCGCCAAGCACTAGAAACCGAAAATTTCATCCATACGCGCATCATGGCGTATTCGGCCAAATATGCCAGTGCCTTTTACGGCCCATTTCGCGATGCCGTAGGCTCGGCCTCTCATTTGGGCAAGGCCGATAAAGCCACCTATCAAATGGACCCAGCCAACCGCAACGAAGCCCTGCGCGAAACCGCTGCCGATATCCGAGAAGGAGCCGACATGGTTATGGTAAAGCCCGGCATGCCCTACCTCGATATTGTGCGCGACGTGAAAGATGCTTTTGGCATGCCCACCTTTGTATACCAAGTAAGCGGTGAGTACGCCATGATTAAAGCCGCAGCAGCCAACGGCTGGCTTGAGCACGACAAAGTCATGATGGAATCGTTAATCGGCTTTAAACGTGCGGGGGCCGACGGCGTTTTAACGTATTTTGCACTCGAAGCCGCCCGTTTACTAACGGCGTAAACAAGTTTTAAGGTACGCAATAAGGCTGGCCACTAAAAACGTCGTTAATAGGCCGCGGTTGTTTTTTACTTGGCCTTGCTGAAATCGATATACGCCGGTATCTTTTACCCAAACATTGCCGTAAGCGATA
>DATGSD010000212.1:0-7389 GCA_035302965.1 Burkholderiaceae bacterium
TGCTTGGCAAAAATTGACAAATTGACCGTCGTTACCAATGGCCAACATAATATGACCGTCAGCACAAACAAATGGCTGATAAGGAACAATTGACGGGTGACCGCTGCCGATACGTTGCGGCACATCGCCCCCGAGCAAATACGAGCTCGCTTGGTTAGCCAATGCCGCTACCTGAACATCTAGCAAAGCCATGTCGATCGATTGGCCCTCGCCAGTACGTTCGCGCTGATACAAAGCCGCCAAAATAGCCGAGGTTGCGTAAACACCGGTTAAAACATCGATGAGGGCAACACCGACTTTTTGCGGCCCGCCACCCGGAACCGCATCGGATTCGCCGGTAATACTCATTAAGCCACCCATAGCTTGTATGAGCGCATCGTATCCAGGCCGACTGGCTTCGGGGCCGGTTTGTCCGAACCCGGTAATTGAACAATAAATTAAGCGGGGGTTAACTTTGCTTAGACTTTCGTAATCGAGACCGTAACGCGCTAAACCACCGGTTTTAAAGTTTTCGACCAAAACATCGGCTTTTTTAACCAATTGCAGTAAAACGTCGCGACCTTGGGGGATTGTAAAGTCGATGGTTACTGATTTTTTGCCACGATTGCAACAAAAAAAATAGGCAGCATCTTGATCGTTAGTGCTTTTATGCGATACAAACGGCGGCCCCCAACGGCGAGTGTCATCTCCGTGTTCAGGTCGTTCGACCTTGATAACCTCGGCCCCCAAATCGGCAAGATTTTGCGTTGCCCAGGGCCCGGCTAACACACGAGACAAATCTAATACCACCACACCGTCTAAAGCAGCTGTCACCACTACCCCCTTTTTAATTAATTCTGGATCGATAGTGTGGGCAGCACAAACCGCTGCCCACTTAAGCTTAGTTTTGCAGACCTTCGATAATTGGCAATGTTGTTGCCGGCGGCGTGTTACGACTACGCTGACAGCGGACAACCCCATCGATAATTACCATACCAATACCCGGCAAATCGCCTAATTGCACACTTTCGAGCAAATTAGACGCGGCCGTATGTTGGGCACGGTCCATAATGACAAAGTCGGCCGCACGGCCTAATTCGATTAAGCCGGAATCGAGATCGCGCATGCGAGCTGTGTTGCCGGTGGCAAAACAAAAAGCGATTTCGGCTGGTATGTCGGCCAAACTAGATAGCATCGACACCATGCGCAAAATGCCTAAAGGTTGCACACCCGAGCCCGCCGGCGCATCGGTGCCAAGAATTACCCGATGCAAGCAACCTAACTCGTGGGCATGGCGCGCCGTTAAAATACCTATGCGCTCGTTGCCGTTATGCACAATTTCTAGGCCACGATTTGACCGCTCGCAAAGCTCGCAAACCTGGTCGTAGGGCAAAGCCGTATGCCCCCCATTTATATGTCCAATAATATCGGCATCGGCTTCTAAAACAACATCTTTATCGATAAGGCCAGAGCCCGGGATTGAAGGCCCACCAGTATGAATGGTGCTTTGTATGCCGTATTTACGCGCCCAAGTAACCATTTGCGCAGCTTCATCGCCCGCTTTAACGCTGCCCAAACCAATTTCGCCAAGTAACTTAACACCCGATTCGGCCAAATCTTTAAAGTCAGACTCGACCATCCCTTTTTCGAGTACTGGCGCACCCGCCAAAACTTTAACGCCACCTGGCCGTTGGTTTTCGAACGCACGCTGGGCGGTCACCGCCATTGCCTTTAAACCAACAATATCGCGCGGCCGACCCGGGTAGTGAACCTCACCAGCTGAAATCATGGTGGTAACACCACCATTTAACGACGACTCAATCCAGTTAAGTTGGTTTTGCCGTGGCGTCCAATCGCCAGCAACGGGGTGCACATGCGAATCGATTAAACCAGGCGCGAGTGTCGTACCCTGACAATCGATAACGGTTTCAGCGCCTTCGGTGTCGAGTTCGTTATAGTTGCCAATGGCCTTAATGCGACCTTCTTCAACCACAATTGCATTGGCATCTAAGATCGGGTTTTCGAGGTCTCCCGAAAGCAATAAGCCAATGTTTTTTATTACCATTTTGCCCGCATGGCCCGAGCCAATTGTATTTGCCATGGTATGTCTCCTTAATTAACGCAAGCCGTCTTCACCTTTGACGTCTTGCTTTTGTAGCCCACCAACTCGCGCGTGAGGGCGTCCGGAATCGGTGACTGCAACCGCAACCACGATTTCGTTGGGTCGTGGCGCATCAGACACACGCGCCTCGATGGCATCGAAATGACTGCGAACATAAGCCGCATCTTTATGGCCCAAGGGAACATCAATCGCCGTTCCGAGCCCACCCATTTTTTTAGAAGAGGGCACTAAAGCTGCACCTTTTTCGACGGCCTGGCGCAAAGGAGCGCCTAATTTGGGATGCAAAATCGCCGCCGCATGCTCGAGCTCTCCGGCTTCGCCCACAATAGCGGCCTTGCCATAACTTTCGGTTTGGCTAGGGTCGATTCCGAGGGCTTTCACACATTGTTCACCCAAAAACCCGCCTAATTCGGCTCCGATGTCAGCCAGCTCGTCGAGGTTTTCGACATATTGGCCCGCACATGGGTTTTCGATTACGGCCAATGCCACCGCACGCCGGGTGGGTGGGTTAACAGCCTTATTCATTTCGAGACGGGTTTCATCAACAACAACCACAACCTTACGGATTTTTGCTTTCATAATTTGCTCCGAGTTTTTAAGCGACCGACTAATTAACGCAAGCCGTCAAATTTACTGATTTGTTCGGGTCGTAAACCACCTACACGTTGATGAATACGCCCCCCTGTTGCCATCGTTAAAATAAAAACAAGCTCATCGGCCGCTGGAGCTCCGGGAACCCCCACTTCCATGGCATCGAAATGCCCTCGAACATAACTTGCGGTAATGTGGGTTAACGGAACATCAAGGCGCGTACCTGGGCCTCCCACTTTTTTAGTAGAAGGCACAATCGACAAGGCTCGCCCCATTTGTTTGCCGGGTTCGTTACTTGCCTTAGCTTGTCGGTAACTATCACGATCGCCTTTCCAGCCTAATAATTCGCGCATGGCGTACCCACCCGGAACATGCCATAAAGCACCATGTTCAAGCTCTCCGGCCGAGCCAACAATAGACCCTTTGCCATAACTTTCGATGGCTTCAGCTTCGACCCCCATGGCCGCGAGTAGTGTTTGCGCCATTTCGAGGCCAGTATCGTTTAATTCATCCATCATGGGAACAATATCAGCCTCGTAGCGGCCAGCATATGGGTTACGTAATACCGCCGCGACGGCGCCGCGAATTAATGGTTGATCGGCACGCGGCCCAAAATCGTGGTAGATCGTCTCGACCTCGGTAACCACTCTGCGTACTTCAATTAAGTTTGACATAGCCTTCCTTTTTATTTTGCGCCAAGCCCACTACCCGAACCTGGCCTTGTAAAGCGATAACCGCCCCGTAAATACGACCACTATCGACTAAAGGTTGCGCATATTTACTGGCATTATCGAGCGCTTGTTCGATAAGCAAACGCGGTAAGCTTCCAACGTGGGTTACCACCAGTTGCTCTCCTAAGTCGGTGTCGTCTTTTAATGAATTGGCGGGCGCTCGATGAATGGCAGGGTGATCAACAAAAACCTTGTTGCCAATTAAGGTTGCCGCCACATCAGCACTGGCCGCCGTCGTGGCTAAAACAGTTACGCTGTCAGCAATGCCTAAGCTAAAACTGCGGCCACGCCACCCACTTGTTGCTAAGCCGCGTACGGCAAGCGTGTCGGAAATCGTAAAGTCGGCGTCAAGTGGGCTTGTCGTACCGCGATAACGCGAAATATCGCTGAACAAGCCCACCTGGTATTGCTGGCCTGACTGTAAATGCAGAGCAATATCGCCGCTATTATTGATATAAGCCCGAGAAATTGCCGGCTCGCGACTAAAATGCTGGATGAGTTCGTCGGCCACAGAACCAGCCACTGCCGCCATGGGTGTAACAAACTGTGGTAAATAAGGCCGGCAAGCAGACGCCATGCGCCGTGCAATCGCACCGTTAAACTGAGTATGTGTGCTTAAAGGCTGGCGCAACTGGTTAAGTTCGACAGTTAGCTGGCTTAACAGCACAGCAAATTGCTGCCAAGCCCCTTCGAAAGCGCGCTTAACAGCGCGCCCATCGCCATCGGCAGCCAACAGTAAATCGATAGGCCCATGCTGAAAATGCCAACGCTGCTGGTCAAGCTGGCGCCGCATGGCACCAGAAGCATGAACGTCTAGCGACTCTGCATAAGCCATAAACCATTAACCCAATAAGGGCTTATTACCCAGCGGCCAAGGGCTGCTGGTGTCGTACCAGTCGTAAGTGCGGTGGGGCGTGTTTTTAACGATATCGTCGAGGCGACGCACTGAACCCATATGCCCACCTAACGATTTGTAATCGTCAAGTGTCATGCTGAATTCGATGGGCGCCACAATGGCTGGCGTTGGCACATAACCAAACGAATTATCGGGCATGCGTGAAACATCGACCATAATGGTAATACCGCCCCCAGCCCACACATAGGCAGGCGCCCCGCCGCAGGTTACATTAACCAACGATTTTTTAATGGAATTAGTTAACCAAACGGGGTTTTCGGTAACACCGGCACGTAACGAGCCTCCCGCACCCGCTACAAACAACACGCTACATAGCGACGGCTCGCAGTTTTCGCCAATACGATCAACGGTTTGCTGCAGCGCATCGGGCATGGGCTTTGCTTGCGGGGTGAGGTTGTCGTCGAGCTCAAAATACTCGGCGTGCTCGCCCGTAGTTGAAGTAATAAGTAAGCGCAAGCCAGGCTTAGCGACCTCTTCATCGAAGCCTTCGATAATAGAAAGTGGGTCGGTAATATCGGTACCGCCCCAACCATTGCCCGGGTTAGCCACTTGGAAATACCGACCCGGAGTAGAGCGACGCCCTTTAATTTGAATACCCGAAGGCGGAATATGTAAGCCACGCCCTGCCTGGTGTTCGGTAAGCACACCCGTAATGTGGTCGTCGACGACAATAACTTCGTCGACGTGGTTGTGCCATTGCATGGCAAAAATGCCAATTGCCGCCGAACCACAACCAACCCGCATACGCTCTTCGGGCACCCCATCGACAATAGGGGGTTTACCGGCCTGCACAACCAGCTGCGCCCCGCCATCGATAGATAGTTCGACGGCTTCTTTATTACCTAAGGCCATCATCATGTTGCAGGTAATACGCCCTTCTTTGCGGCTACCACCGGTTAGATGCGAAACCCCACCAAGCGATAGCATCTGTGAGCCGTATTCGGCTGTAGTTACGTGGCCGACAATTTCGCCCTTGTGGCGAATATTGGCTTGCTCGGGCCCAAGATAACGGTCGGTATCAATTTTTACCTTAAAGCTGCAATAGCTGAAGATACCTTCGGTAACTACGGTAACCATGTCGACCCCATTAACCGGAGCCGCCACTATAAATGGAGCTGGTTTGTAATCGGGGTAAGTAGTGGTTGAACCGATACCCGTTACAAAATAGTTATTGTCGCTATCGTTTATAGCCGTTTCAGATGAATCGGCAAGTGCCGCTTTATTTTGTGGCGAACGCAGCAACACAACATTTTCGGTGCGTGTTAGTACACCATCGACGTTGGCGTAGCGGTCGCAAGCACCGGTGCGCCCTTCGGTAATTTGGCAAAGCACCGGACAAGCGTCGCACTCGACCTTATTGCTGGCCATGCGCTCGTTACGCAACGGGGCTTGGCCAATTTCTGGTTTAGCCATTTGCGACGACGCCTGGGGGTCTAGGTTATCCATGCTGTGATCTACTTTGGTGTGCTCGGTCATTAAGGGTTCCTCGGGCCAGCTAAACGGCCAAAACGCGTATAGTACTTACTAAAATTGTAGCGGTTACTACAATCGATAATAGCCGAAAAAAAATTCCTCGACAATACACAAAAACTAGCGGCTAACCCTTAGTTTGTTGTAACCATAACGGCGCGCAAAACAACATCGCTGATAACGTGTTGCCAATGCACCAAGGCTTCGTCTTCTAATAAATCGGCATCAAGAAAAACACTTAAGGTGTAGTGGTTGGAAAGGTAAAAATACCCGAGCGCGGCAATAATTAAATAAAGGTCGCGTGCCGCTAAATCGTCTCTAAATACCCCTTTTTTAACTCCCGATTCGAGCACCTTATCGAGCAACCCCACAGCTGGCGACGATAACTCTCCGGCCCGCGACGACTTTTTAATATGCTTGCCTTTTAATAGGTTTTCACTGTTAAGCAAGGTAATAAACTCGGGGTTTTCTAAGTAGTAATTCCAAACAAAATGCACGATTTGACGTAGGGCTTCTGTGGGCTGGTCGAAATTAACCGGTATGCTGGCCTCGGCCTTGTTCATTTCTTCGTAAGTGCGCTCGAGAACCTCAACAAATAAGCGCGCTTTACTACCAAAATAGTAATAAATCATCCGATCGTGCGTGCGTGACAAACGCGAAATCGTATCGATTTTTCCTTCGGTAAAGCCATTGCGAGCAAACACCCGCTTAGCCGCCCGCAAAATTGACTCGCGTGTACGGTGCGAGCGTTCTTGTGCTCCGCGTCGAACCGGCTCAGCCCGAGCCGAACGGCGCGAACGGCGCTTAACCCCCTTTGCAGCCGGCAAATTTGCTGTTCGGGGGTTTTTATCGGGCAAATTGTTATCGTCGTCGGTAGTCATGAGCCTCTATTTCCATTAAGCCAATGTGCTTTTCACAAACCCTAGAAAAATGTAGCAAGCACTAAAAAATTTGGTGTTTACTACATTTTTCTATAAACTACCACGAATTATCGTTCGTGCCGTGATTAAACTGGCAATCACTAATCGGCTACTGTTTAACGCTTTATTCAACTCGGAAGGGTTTTGTAATGACTCACGTTGTCACCGAAAACTGCATTAAATGTCGCTTCACCGACTGTGTCGATGTCTGTCCTGTCGACTGTTTTTATATTGGTCCAAATTTTATTGTCATCGATCCCGACGAGTGCATCGATTGCGCTGTCTGTGTTCCCGAGTGCCCCGCTGATGCTATTTATGCCGAAGAAGACCTCCCCGAAGATCAAAAACATTTTATTGAAATCAACGCCGAATTAAGCGCCAAATGGGAAGTTCTCGATCGCAGCATTGGCCCCCTACCCGATGCCGACGACTGGAACGGCAAACCTAACAAACTGCCTTTGCTCGAACGCTAAGGCTCAGCCTATTGCTAATCGTTTTTGTCGACTGCCATGCATAAAAACTGGATCGCCGGCCAATGGCTAGAAGGCGCAAACCCCCAAGAAAACCGTAACCCCTCCGATCTTAGCGATGTTATCGGTCATTACGTCAGAGCCACGCCTGCCGACGTCGATATCGCCATTGCCTCCGCCAGCCAAGCGC
>DATGSD010000213.1:0-5209 GCA_035302965.1 Burkholderiaceae bacterium
AAGCCGCTTTTGTTGCCGGTGTGCATCCCAAAAAGGGCGGAGAAAACTTCGAAGGCATTCCTATTTTTTCAACAGTCAAAGAAGCTAAAGAAGAAACTGGCGCAACCGTTTCGGTTATTTATGTTCCTCCTGCAGGTGCTGCCGGTGCCATCTGGGAAGCCGTCGAAGCTGATCTCGATCTTGTTATTTGTATTACCGAGGGCATTCCCGTTCGCGATATGCTTGAGCTGCGCTATCGCATGCAGGCCGAAAACCGCAAGACTTTGTTGCTGGGTCCTAACTGCCCGGGCCTAATTACGCCCGACGAACTTAAAATTGGCATTATGCCCGGCCACATTTCAACAAAAGGTCGTATTGGTGTAGTTAGCCGCTCTGGGACGCTAACCTACGAAGCCGTCGCCCAACTAACCGAACTTGGCTTAGGTCAGTCAACGGCTGTTGGTATCGGAGGTGACCCAATCAATGGGCTTAAGCACCTCGATGTCC
This sequence comes from Burkholderiaceae bacterium, assembly GCA_035302965.1. Taxonomy (GTDB): domain Bacteria; phylum Pseudomonadota; class Gammaproteobacteria; order Burkholderiales; family Burkholderiaceae_B; genus DATGSD01. The sequence goes on from DATGSD010000213.1 coordinate 487, forward strand.
TCAAAATGTTCAACGAAGACCCCGATACCGATGCGGTAGTCATGATTGGCGAGATTGGTGGCCCTGACGAAGTCAATGCCGCGCTTTGGGCTAAAGACAATATGACTAAACCCGTGGTGGGTTTTATTGCTGGGGTAACAGCGCCAGCAGGTAAACGGATGGGACACGCAGGTGCCTTAATTTCGGGTGGCGACGATACGGCGCAAGCCAAGCTCGAAGTTATGGAAGAGTGCGGTATTCGCACAACTCGCGACCCTTCCGAGATGGGTAAGTTGTTGAAATCGGTGTTATAAATATCGATGCATTATAAAAAGGCTCGCAGATGCGAGCCTTTTTCTGCTCAATTTAGCCAGGTTTCGTTTATAGCAGTCAGCGGCTAACAAGGCGTTATTCCGGTGGTGATTCGCTGCGCCATAAGGCGATAAGGTATACCGTGCTCGAGTTTTTTCAACAACTTCATTGGGTGGCATTGCTTCAAATTATTGCCATCGACATTTTGCTGGGTGGTGACAACGCAATCGTAATCGCCCTCGCTTGCCGCCGTTTAAAGCCTAAACAACGCCTACAGGGCATTCTGTGGGGAACCATCGGAGCGATTGTTCTGCGCTTGGTTTTAGTGGCCTTTGCGCTTAGTCTTTTATCCATTCCGTTTTTAAAAATAGTCGGCGGTCTCTTGTTATTTTGGATCGGCGTTAAGTTATTACTGCCTGGTCATGACGATTCCGACGTTTCTGCTGGCGAGACGGTTTGGTCGGCAATCAAAACCATTTTAATTGCCGATTTGGTTATGAGCTTCGATAATGTCATTGCCATTGCCGGAGCTGCGCAAAATGCATTACCCGATCACCAAATGGCTTATGTTGTTTTTGGCTTGGTGTTAAGCGTACCAATTATTGTTTGGGGCAGTACTTTACTTTTAAAGCTAATCGATCGCTTTCCTTTAATTGTTACCTTAGGAGCTGCGCTATTAGGCTGGATTGCTGGCGGTATGCTCGTAAGCGACCATATTATTAGCAGCCAGTTTGCGGTACCCACTACAGTTAAAATACTGACAGAAGTTGTTTGCGCCGTACTCGTTGTACTCTTAGGTAAGTATTTAAGTAAGCGGCGGCGTAATTAGGAGTCATTAATGGGTTTATTTCGTCCAACCGAATCTGCACAAACTAAAAATTCCACAATGTCTTTATTAAAGTGGTTGTTTGTGCTTGCCATTTTTGGCGTTGTCGTTGCTGTCGTTCTTAAGCAAGTGGTGGCCTAGTCCAATGGCTAAAACATCACCAGATCGTCTTGTCATCGCTACTCGCGCAAGCCGACTCGCCGTGTGGCAAGCTAATCATGTGCGCGAATTGCTACTGCAGCTTTACCCTAATTGTGATGTGCAATTACTCGAGCTCACTACAAAAGGTGATCGTATTCTCGATCGAACGCTTTCCAAGGTGGGTGGTAAAGGCTTATTCATTAAAGAACTCGAAGCGGCATTACTCGATGGCCGTGCCGACTTGGCAGTTCATTCGCTTAAAGACGTTCCTGTCGAGCTTACCCATTCATTTGCTTTGCCAATAATTTTGGAGCGCGACGACCCTCGCGATGCTCTGGTTTGCCCAAACTATACGGAACTTGCCGATCTTCCAGCCGGAGCTGTGGTCGGTACATCTAGCTTGCGCCGCGAATCACAAATTCGGGCCCGTTACCCACACTTGCAGGTTCGTCCTTTGCGCGGCAATTTAGATACACGTTTGGCCAAACTCGATGCCGGCGAGTACGACGCCATTATTCTTGCCGCAGTTGGTTTAAAACGCTTAAACCTGCAAGCCCGAGTTGCTAATTATTTAAGCGTCGACGATTGCTTGCCTTCCGCCGGCCAAGGTGCTCTAGGCATCGAAATTTTGGCTGAGCGTAGCGAGCTTAATCAGTGGCTTCAGCCGTTAAACTGTCGTACTAGCCAGTTTCGCTCTTTAGCCGAAAGGGCTGTGTCTCGTGGTTTGGGGGGGTCTTGCCAAGTGCCTTTGGCAGCCTATGCTCAGGTCGAAAATTCGTCGCAAATTACCGTGCGTGGTTTGGTTGCCGAACCCGATGGTTCCCGCGTTCTTAGGGCGGAGCGCCATGGTAATTTGCAATCGGCAGAGTCGCTGGGCGAGCAAGTGGCACAAGAACTGCTTGAGGCAGGGGCCGATAAAATACTTGCCCGTTTACTTGGCCCCGACGCAGCCACGTCTAATTAGGTTGTGCCTATGGTAGCGCAGCAAAAGCGGCCGTTAGTTATCCTAACTCGGCCTGAAGGGCGCAATGCCGAGCTTCAGCAGGCCTTGTTTAGCGCCGACGTACCATACTTAACTTTGCCGGCACTGCAACTGCAGTTATTACCGCCTAATTGTGCCAACCTGGCTTTACCCGACCAACACGATTTAATCATTTTTGTAAGTGGGCGCGCTGTCGAGTTTTACGAGCAAGCGCTTAAACACTGCGGCAAGGGGCAAAAACCTAAGCAACCATTGGTGGTTGCCAGCGTTGGCCAAGCCACGGCGCAGGCGCTGCGCCGTAGTGATTTTTTTTCCGAATGTCGGCTTCTGTGTCCATCGCCTGACGAGGCTCAAGATTCTGAGTCGCTCTGGAATCACTTGCAACCCGAATTAAATCAATACCCTAAAGTTTTAATTATTCGTGCAGAAAGTGGCCGCGATTGGCTAAGCCAACGCTTGGCTAATGTGGCAGGGTTACAATTAACGCGACAGGCCGTGTATCGCAGACAGCCACGGCCTTGGCAAATTAACGAGGCACAGCAATTGAAAACGGCATTGGCGGCAGCGCAACCGATCATTATTGTGTTAACCAGTTCTGCTAGCATAGACGCTTTTTTTGAACAAATGCGCCAGCACCGTTTGTCTTGCTACTTGCCACAAGCTGTTTTTGTAATCATTCATCCACGCTTGACAGAGCGCTTACGTAAGCAGCCTGAATGGTATCGTAGTGCTTCCGAGCCTAAAGTATTAGAAGCTGCTCCAACAAACGAGGCGATGTTTGCTAAGATTTCATCTTATATCCAGAAGCTCGCCTAAGAAGGCAGGGCTTTAACCATAATTGACACCGACATGACTGATTCCAAAGAAAAAGCCGCAGCCGCCAAGGCGTCAAAGTCGGCCTCTGATAAAAAAGACACGGCTCGGCCCGATACGACAGCCGCTTCTGCTGCTAAAAGCACTAAAACCAAACAGCAACGCCCATCTCGCTGGCGTAGCGCGTTTTGGGTGTTATTGTTAATTTTTATCGTTATCGGGGCTGCAGGGTGGTACTGGTTCGAAACCACAAGCAAGCAGTACCAACAAGTCGAAGAATTGGCTCAGCAAAGTCAGCGCCAAGCGGCACAGGCCTTGCAACAGGCTAATCAAGCACTTGCACAAGCCGCTACAACCGAGAGTCAACTCGATAAAGCTTTATCGCAATTTGGCAACACAAGTGGTCGGCTCGATGACCTCGATAAAGCGTTACAAATGCTTAGCGATCGTGGCAGCGATCTCGTTTTATTGAACGATATCGATCATCTGGTTACGGTTGCGCATCAACAATTGTTGCTCGGTGGTAACGTCGCCAACGCCATTATTGCGCTTGAAACTGCCCAAAGCCAGTTGGCACGCGCCGCCCGCCCAGCGTTTTCGCCTTTACAACAGGCCATTAATGGCGATCTCGATCGCTTACGGGCTACCTCTACCATCGATGTTCAAGCTGTTTCTGAGCAACTCGATGCGCTTCTTGGTCTAGTGGCTAGCGCGCCTTTGCTCATCCCCGATGATGCTCACCCACAAAGCAGCGGTCGCCAGTCCAGCCCCGAGCGCATCTCCAGTAGCACTCCTGTTCCAACAGAATCCGCCAGTAACGACTCTTGGTGGGAGCTTAGCTGGAACGATGTTTCATCGTGGTCGGGCCAAGCGTGGGATACGGTCCGTAACGAATGGGATAACCTCGTCAGCGTACGCCGCATCGATGATAGCCAAGCATTGTTGTTGTCAGCCGAGCAAGCACACAACTTGCGCGATAATCTGCGTTTACGGGTCATTACAGCTCGTTTGGCCTTATTAATGCGCGAGTCCGATATCTGGAAAACCGAATTAACTGCTGTATTAGAAGCGCTCGAGCGACGGTTCGATACCCAAAACCGCGAAGTACGCCGCGCTATTCGCCTAACTGATGGCTTACTCGACACGAATATTGCGGGTAAGGTACCCAGCGTCGATAACACGCTTCAAGCCCTCGAAACCTTGCGCCAAGCCGACTCGGCCGATCCTGAAGTACCAAGCAATGCGAACGACTCTGAAACATCGGCTAAGTCGCTTCAGTTAGCACGCGCCGCAGTACCGCCCAAAAAGCCTGGCCCCGAGGCCGAACAAATGATGCGCGATTTAAAGCAAGACGAGCAGCAAATTCGCTCCATCAATCGCCAAGAAAGCGCGCCTGAACATCCTGGCCCCGAGGCTGAACAAATGATGCGCGATCTAAAACAAGACGAACAGCAAATCCGCTCCATCAATCGGCAAGAACGCGCGCCAGAGCATCCTGGCCCCGAGGCCGAACAAATGATGCGCGACTTAAAGCAAGACGAACAGCAAATTCGCTCCATCAATCGCCAAGAAAGCGCGCCAGAGCATCCTGGCCCCGAGGCCGAACAAATGATGCGCGACTTAAAGCAAGACGAACAGCAAATTCGCTCCATCAATCGCCAAGAAAGCGC
>DATGSD010000214.1:0-4672 GCA_035302965.1 Burkholderiaceae bacterium
CTAATAAAAACTGAGCATCACCGGCACGAATAGCACGAGCTGCCGTGCCAATGGCGTCGAGACCCGAACCACACAAGCGGTTGATGGTGCTACCCGGAGTAGTAATGGACAAGCCTGCTAACAAAACGGCCATTCTGGCAACGTTGCGGTTATCTTCGCCGGCTTGGTTAGCGCAGCCGTAATACACGTCGTCGAGTAAGCTCCAATCGACATCGGGATAGCGCTCGACAAGAGCCTTTATTGGGGCGGCGGCCAAATCGTCGGCTCGAACCGAAGAAAGGGCACCCCCATAACGGCCAAAGGCGGTTCGGGTACCATCACAAATATATGCATGCGTGCTCATGAGCGGGATTCCTGACAAGAAATAGCCGAAGTTAGCAGAGGCAGAACCTAACTAAACCTTAAACAAGTGCTAATTGCGAAAGCATCTAGTTAAGCGCTAGTTACTGTAATGCCTAACTAATAACGACACAGTAATACGTTTGGCTGGCGTATATAAAGTAGTAAACACAATAAGGGCAGACCTTAAGGGCTTAACCCAGCCAGCCTGCCCAAGAAATTGCTTTTAGGCCCAAGCAGAACAGCATTTAGCTAGATACTTGAGCCTGCTCAAGCTTTTTATTCGCTTGAGTGGCTAACAATTTAGCCGAGGTTTTTGGCCGCGAACTCCCAGTTTACGAGCTTCCAGAAGCTTTCGAGGTACTTAGGACGTGCATTGCGGTAGTCGATGTAGTAGGCATGCTCCCACACATCGCAGGTTAATAGTGGTGTGTCGTCGGTGGTAAGAGGAGTTTCGGCATTGCTGGTGTTAACAATGTCGAGGCTACCGTCAGCTTTTTTAACTAGCCATGTCCAGCCCGAACCAAAGTTGCCGGCTGCCGATTTATTAAAGGCTTCGATAAACGCTGCAGTGCTACCCCACTTTGCGTTGATGGCTTCTGCCAATTTGCCACTAGGCTCGCCGCCACCGTTAGGGCTCATCGAATTCCAGTAAAACGTATGATTCCATACTTGAGCTGCATTATTAAAAATACCGCCAGACGATTTTTTAACAATGTCTTCGAGCGCGGCCGATTCGAACTCGGTACCTTTAACCAAGTTGTTTAGGTTAGTAACGTAGGCCTGGTGGTGCTTGCCATGATGGTATTCGAGAGTTTCTTGTGAAATGGTCGGAGCAAGCGCATCGATGGCGTAAGGAAGAGGCGGAAGTGTAAATGCCATGAGAGTATCCTTTGTTATGAAAATGTTGAACAATGACGCAGTTTCGCAGCGACATCGCGAGAACGACGCAGCACTACTCTGCACTGGCCGCACACAGAACCAACTAAACCAGCTGGCACTGGCTATCGACCAAAACCTGATTGTGAATAATAACAAAGCCGCCCAAACTAAGGCCAGCCGATTGAAAATGGCTTGAAGACGGCATTAGTTGGTACGAATTTGCTAAACAGCGGCTGCTTGTTATTAATTCACCGCTGTTAACCGATTACCAAATAACTATACCAAACAGATTGCCGGTACCGCTAGTAAGAAACATTAACCATAATTTAAACGCCCAAGAACAACTTACACCGCCTTCTTAAAAATGGCGCAAAGGCTTATTGAATCGGGTTTTACGCGTTTTTTTCGACTCTGAACGCCACTCTTTCCACAGGTTTTTTGCGTTTGTCAACTGCGCAAAAAACCAGTTTGGGGAAAAACCTTATTTGTATAAACTGAGGGCGACCTAACGTAAGCTGTTGATTTATAAGAAAAATTCTTGCCAATAAAAAATGGCTAATAAATAACCAATCGACCTCTAGGGCAATAGCGCTAAGGCTTGAGCATGATCTATCCACATAATTATCCACAGCTTCTGTGGATACCATTGGCAAAGCACGCTAGCATGCCAATTAGCCGACTTTCAGGGCTACTATTAAGGGCCTTATTAATTAACACTATCTTGCTACGGAGCTTGCTTTGTTACAAATGATTCACGATGCCGGGTGGCCAATATGGTTATTAATTGCGACCTCGGTAACGGGCCTGGCATTGGTAGTTGAACGCAGTCTTTCTCTCCGACAATCGTTAATTTTACCCAGGCAGTTGTTGGAAGATGTAATGGATATGGTGCGCCAACAACGGGCTTCCCAACAAGCTCTAGAACGCCTAGCCGCGCAATCGCCACTCGGCCGAGTGTTAGCCGAAGTGGTTAGCGTACGAGCAAAACCTGCGGCGTATCGACGGGCGGCCATCGAATCGGTTGGTAAAGAAGTCGCCTACGAACTCAATCGCTTTATTCCGGCACTATCGACGGTTGCCGTAGTATCACCTTTGTTAGGCTTGTTCGGCACTGTGGTTGGCATGATCGAAATTTTTGCCTCGTTTACAAGTGCGCAAGCCGATCCTGGTTTATTAGCACGAGGTATTTCTGTTGCCTTGTATAACACTGGGCTGGGCATTATTATTGCTATCCCTGCCCTAATTTTTCATCGCTATTTCCGCTCGCGGGTTAATTATTATCTGCATCAAATCGAGCGCGACGCCAGCACCCTAGATCGCATACTTGGACACGCGGATGAACTTTAAACTTCCGTTTGATCACGATGAGCCCGAAATTAATCTGGTGCCCCTCATCGATATCCTGTTGGTGATTTTAATTTTTCTTGCAGCCACAACCAGCTTTGTTCGGTCTGCGCATTTCGATGTGTCTTTGCCTCAAGCCGGTCAACAAAGCGAAACACCCGATGCCATCCAGTTAATTATTACCGCCGATGGCCGCTATTCGATCAACGAACAAATTTTATCGTCTGCTAAAGCAACAAGCCTACAAGCCGCATTGGCTCAGGCCAAAGCCAGACAAACTGATGCCGCGCTTTTAATTCATGCCGATGCCAATAGTGCTTACGAGTCGGTTGTTAAAGCCATGGATGCGGCTCGGCTGGTTGGCATACAACGCATTCATTTTGTTACCCAGGCCTTACCGTGAGCGTTAAAACCCGCCTTATTCGGTTTGTTGAAGCCCAGTGGCAACACAAAGGAATTTTCAGCACGCTTTTATTACCGTTTGCAGGGCTTACTGCCCTATTTGTTTATATAAAGCGATGGCGTTATCGGCATCAAAAAAGCGCGGCTTACCCCTACCCTCCCGTTATTGTCGTAGGCAATCTTGTTGTTGGTGGTACCGGTAAAACCCCAGTTGTTATTGCATTAGTTAAGGCATTACAAGCCAGCGGGCGAACACCGGGCGTGATTAGTCGGGGCTACGGTGCGTCAATTAAAGGGCATGCTGTTGTCGGCCAAGGCCTAATCAGCCCCAAAAAAATTGGCGATGAACCCGCCCTTATTGCCAATACCACTCAGGTGCCGGTGGCCGCTCATCCTAGTCGTTTATTAGCCTTATCAGCCTTATGCCAACAATTTCCTGAAACGGATGTCGTCGTTTCTGACGACGGCCTACAACATTTGGCGCTACCCCGGCACATTGAAATAATCGTGCAAGACGAACGCGGTTTAGGAAACGAGCGCTTACTACCCGCCGGACCCTTGCGCGAGCCGGCCAGTAAGCTGAAACAAATCGACTATCTTGTTGTTAATTGCACAGCACAACACATGGGGCACCCTAGTATTAGCGTGGGGCAAGCCGCCATAGAAATGCGCTTGCAACCCGCTGTCATGCATCATTTACAAAGCCAACAAGCGCTGCCTTTTGCCGATTGGCTACAGCGCTATGGCCAGCAAAGCATTGGCGCTTTAGCTGCAATTGGCCAGCCACAACGCTTTTTCCAAATGCTAGAACAAGCGGGGCTAATACTCGAACAAAAAATTGCTTTACCCGATCACGACCCGCTTGATAGCAAGCCGTTTTCCGCGCTAAAAACCGAACTGGTTTTAATTACCGCAAAAGACGCAATTAAATGCCACGCTAGCAGCGACAGCCGTTTATGGTTTGTTGAACCCGATACGGTATTTTCAGACGAAGGCGCGTGGCTACGCGAATTGGCTGATAAACTTCCAACTGTGAGTAGCTAGATAGCAAAATTATTTACCTACTCAGCCAACCAATTACTGACGATTCCGGAGCCCGCTGTGGACTCAAACCTCTTAGAAATTTTGGTCTGCCCAATATGCAAAGGCCCGCTTAAACACGATCGCGCGCAACAACGTCTAATTTGTCGTCCTGATCGCCTCGCCTTCCCAATCCGAGATGGCATCCCGATTATGCTTGAGTCGGAAGCTAGCGAATTAAGCCCGCAAGAGCTAACACCACAAGAGGGTGCTAGCGCGCCCACCACACCGACACAAGATGAGCAAAACCCATGAGCTTTGTGCTTGTGATCCCGGCTCGGGCCGCCTCTACGCGTTTGCCAAATAAACCGCTGCTTGACGTTGTGGGCTTACCTTTGGTGGTTCGTACCGCACAACAAGTAGCTCGCGCGGGGGCTGCGCAACTGCTGGTGGCCACCGACGACGAAACCATTGCTACCGTCGTAGAAAAACACGGTTTTTCGGCCATGCTAACCGACGCGACGCATGACAGCGGTACCGACCGCTTATCTGAGGTCGTCGAGCGGCTTAGCTTGGCTGACGAAACCATTGTTGTTAATGTCCAAGGAGACGAACCCTTAATCGATCCAGAAATCGTCAAATTATTGGCGGATCAATTAAGCGATTCGTCGCAAGCAGCTATTGC
>DATGSD010000215.1:0-4955 GCA_035302965.1 Burkholderiaceae bacterium
TGATATCGACCGTCTGCTGCGCCCTTTCTCGCGCGGGCAAGCCGCTCGCACCGGAGTAAGCGGCGCCGGCCTGGGTTTAGCCATTGTTGAGCGCTTATTACGACAGGTAGGTGGCCAGTTAAAGCTGCAATCTAGCCCTGGCGGTGGCTTAACAGCCCGAATCGAGCTGCCCCGCGCCCGCACCAAGCCAATGGCGTCCGCCAATCAAGAATCGTCAAATTCGTAATCGCTTTAACGCTTGAAGCTTAGCCTACCTTTTACGCCTTTGTGCTAACGAGTAAAACCACGACATTGGCGGCCATGCCTTCTTGACGGCCTAAATACCCAAGGCTTTCATTGGTTTTGGCTTTGATATTAATTTGTTGGCTAGCCAACCCTAGGTCGGTGGCGATATTGGCTTGCATTTTTGGAATGTGGGGCGCCATTTTTGGCGCTTGCGCATGAATGGTTGCGTCAATATTAACAATTTGCCAGCCCTGGTTTTTTACTTGCGACCAAGCTTGTCGTAATAAATGACGGCTGTCAGCATCGCGGTAATTCGGGTCTGAATCAGGAAATAATTGGCCAATATCGCCTTGCCCAGCGGCACCCAATAAAGCATCGACCAAGGCGTGTAATAAAATATCGGCATCCGAATGCCCTAACAAGCCCAAATGATGCGGGATATTCACTCCCCCAATAATTAAGGGTCGGCCTGGTACTAAAGCATGAACATCAAAGCCCTGGCCTATTCGTAATAAAGGCGGCATAAAACTATCCTAAGCAAGCAATGCTTCAATTAAGGTAAAATCGTCGGGCCAGGTAACTTTAAAATTTCGGGCCGAGCCTTCAACTAATAAAGGTCGGTAACCTGTTATTTCGAGTGCCGACGCCTCATCGGTAATGGCTAAGCCGCGTTGCTGGGCTTGCTGTAAAGCCGTTGTTAACGGCCCGGCTCGAAACATTTGCGGGGTTTGGGCCAACCACAAGCCTTCTCGGGGCAAGGTTTTACTCGCTTTAGCCACGGGCCCATTATTTTCTTGTTGCTTAACCGTATCGGCAATGGGCAAGGCCAGCAAGCCCCCATTATTTTGGCTTAAGCACGTGTCAATTAATCGCCCTAAAGCCTCGGCCGGCAAGCCTGGACGGGCCGCATCGTGTACCAATACCCAGTCAGATTCTGCTAAAGCCAATTCGTTTAAGGCCGACAAAACCGTTAAATGGCGGCTTTCGGCGCCGCAAAAACGCCAATGGGTTCGGGGCAAGCCTGTTAAGGCATTAGCAACGTAGGCATCGTCGGCAGCGACGGCTACACACACTTGCTGAATGCGTTGGTCGTGCAATAAGGCCTGTACCGCGTGGCGCAGCATGGCCTGGCCCTTAAGCTGCTGGTATTGCTTAGGCTGCGCATTTTTGGCCGTGTTAGCACGCGCCCTTAGGCCCTGGCCTGCAGCCGGTACAATCGCAATTATTTTTTGTGTCATAGGCATTGATTTTATAATGTCGGCTTAAATGAAGACAGACGCCGTGAAGATAGAAACTCTTAGTACCTCTTTACCCTCAATTCCAGAGCTTATTCGCCGCTTAAAGCCCGAACAACGCTACACAGTTCCGCGTCCGCCCGGCTCGGGCGATGCTTGGCTATTGGCCGATATGGCAAGACAAGCCAAACAGCCTTTACTCGTTTTATGCGCCGACCCCCTCGAGGCACAACGGCTAAGCGACGAAATTACTTTATTTGCTCCCGAGCTGAAACTACGCCAATTGCCCGATTGGGAAACCCTACCCTACGACAGTTTCTCGCCCCATGAAGATCTTATTTCTGAGCGCTTACGCACTTTACACGCCTTAATCGAACAAAACGTCGATATCTTAACCGTTCCGGTTACAACCGCGCTTTACCGCTTACCCCCAGCCTCGTTCTTGGCTGCCTACACCTTCTCGTTTCGCCAAGGCGACACACTTGATGAAGAGGCTTTGCGGCAACAACTTGCCTTAGCCAACTATACCCACGTCGACCAGGTAAGTGCTCCTGGCGAGTTTTCTATTCGGGGTGGCTTAATCGACCTTTTCCCCATGGGTTCGGTGTTGCCCTATCGGCTCGATTTATTCGACACCGAAATCGAATCCATCCGCAGCTTTAACATCGATTCGCAGCGCAGCTTGTATCCGGTTAAAGAAATCCAATTATTGCCCGGACGCGAATTTCCGATGGATGAAGACGCTCGCAACCGCTTCCGTGCGCGTTTTCGCGAACAGTTCGAGGGCGACCCATCGCGTGCCTTACCCTACCGCGAAATCGGCAACGGTATTGCTTTTGCAGGTATCGAATACTATCTGCCATTATTTTTTGACACCACAGCCACCCTCTTCGACTATCTCAGCCCTAACACTATCGCTGTAACCTCTGGGGCGCTCGAGGATCAAATCCATAAGTTCTTCGAAGACACCCAGTCGCGCTACACATTTTTAAGCACCGACCCCGAGCGCCCTATCTTGCCGCCAAAAGCATTGTTTTTAGATGCTGAAACCTTATTTACACAGCTCAAAGCGTTTCCACGGCTAAGTTTTACTGCCGACGAAAACAGCGACTTTTTTGCACCTCCCGATGTCGCAGTTGCCCGACGCGCTCAAGATCCGGTAGCGCGTTTGCGTCATTTACTCGAAAACAGCTCGAAACACGTTGCGGTTTGTGCCGCCTCAGCGGGGCGACGCGAAACACTTTTGCAAATGCTTGCCGAGTACGAGCTCGAGGCCGATCACGAAATCGACGACCTCGACAGTTTTCTTGAGCAAAAACCACACTTTAGTGTGCCAGTGTTGCCCATCGATGCGGGCTTTGGCTTGGTCTCAGAGCAAATTATTTTCTTAACCGAAAACGATCTTTATCCGCAACAGCGCCCAGTTACGCGTGGCCGCCGCACACAAGAAACGGTTAGCGATATCGACGCGATGATTCGCGACCTTTCCGAACTACGCGAAGGTAACCCAGTTGTGCACACAGAACATGGTGTTGGGCGCTATCTGGGCCTCGTTAATATGGATCTTGGCGAAGGCCCGGTCGAACTATTAAAGCTTGAATACGCCGAGGGCGATACCTTATATGTGCCGGTTTCTCAGTTACACGTTATTGCCTTATACCGTGGTGGCGATCCAGAAAGTGCACCTTTACACCGCTTAGGCTCAGGCCAATGGGAAAAAGCGCGCAAGCGAGCGGCCAAACAAGTGCGTGATGCCGCGGCCGAACTTTTAGCCCTATATGCCTTACGGGCTTCGCGTGAGGGCCATCGTTTTAAAATACCGGTAAGCGATTACGAAGCATTTGCGGCCGATTTCGAGTTCGAAGAAACCCCAGATCAAGCCACGGCTATCGCCGCCGTCTTAAACGATATGACATCGGGCCAACCCATGGACCGACTAGTTTGTGGCGATGTGGGCTTTGGTAAAACCGAAGTCGCCCTCAGGGCGGCATTTTTGGCAGTTGCTAATGGCAAGCAAGTAGCCTTGCTATGCCCCACCACTCTGCTGGCCGAGCAACACGCCAAAACCTTTGCCGACCGCTTCGCCGATTGGCCGGTGAACATTGCCGAGCTATCACGCTTTCGCTCAAGCAAAGAAGTGGCTGCCACACTCGAAGGCTTAAAAAATGGCAAAGTCGATATTGTGGTTGGCACCCATCAAATTTTGTCGCGGAATGTCGAATTTAAACAGCTCGGGCTGGTTATTATTGATGAAGAGCACCGTTTTGGTGTGCGCCAAAAGGAAAGCCTTAAAAAGCTGCGTGCCGAAGTCGACGTTTTAACCCTTACGGCCACTCCTATACCACGTACTTTAGGGATGTCACTTGAAGGCATACGCGACTTTTCAGTAATTGCCACCGCGCCGCAACGCCGTTTAGCCATTAAAACCTTTGTTCGTCGCGAAGATGGCAGCACAATTCGCGAAGCGCTTTTGCGCGAATTAAAACGCGGTGGCCAAGTTTATTTCTTGCACAACGAAGTTAGCACCATCGAAAATCGGCGCGCTCAACTCGAAGAATTAGTCCCGGAAGCCCGCATAGCCGTCGCTCATGGCCAAATGCCCGAGCGAGCGCTTGAAGAAGTCATGAAGGGTTTTTATCAGCAGCGCTTTAATGTTTTGCTATGCACAACCATTATCGAAACCGGTATCGACGTAGCAACGGCAAATACGATAGTGATACATCGTGCTGACCGTCTGGGCTTGGCACAGCTGCATCAGCTACGCGGGCGCGTTGGACGCTCACATCATCAAGCCTACGCCTATTTATTGACGCCGGGCGAAGACGCCATTACTAGCAATGCAAAAAAACGCCTAGAGGCCATTCAATCGATGGAAGAACTCGGCTCAGGCTTTTATTTAGCCATGCACGATTTAGAAATTCGTGGCACAGGCGAAGTATTGGGCGAGTCGCAATCGGGCAACATCCACGAAGTGGGCTTTTCGATGTACACCGACATGCTTAATAGCGCTGTGCAATCGTTAAAAGCCGGCAAAGAACCCGACCTAGAAGCGACGTTCGACCCGAAATGCGAAATCAACCTGCATACCAGCGCCTTGCTACCTGCCGACTACTGCCCCGATGTCCACGCTAGGCTGGGCTTTTACAAGCGCTTAGCCCATGTAAGCACACGCGAGCAACTTGATGACATCCAAGAAGAGCTAATCGATCGTTACGGCCGCTTACCGGCTGCAGCACACGCTTTGCTTGCTAGCCATCGTTTACGATTACTCGCCGAACCCCTTGGGGTGAAAAAAGTCGACCTCAGCGACGACCAAGCCTTGGTTCAATTTAATGCCGAACCCACCATCGACCCAGTCCGTATTATCGAACTTGTGCAGCAGCAACCACATGTACGTTTAGCCGGCCCCGACAAGCTGCGTATCGACATCAAGATCAAGCCAGTAAAACACTCGCCCATAGAAAGCGTGGCTAATTACCAGCTCGATCCGGCCCT
>DATGSD010000216.1:0-2696 GCA_035302965.1 Burkholderiaceae bacterium
CCACGCCCCGTATTGCCTTGGCTTCCGGAAGCGCATTTTTAGCGGCCCAGCTACTCGATATTTATGTTTTCGATAAATTACGCGACCAGCGCTGGTGGCGTGCGCCCTTTATTGCCGGTGTGGCAGGCGCCATTATCGATATCTTTTTATTCTTCTCGTTAGCCTTTGCTGGCACCGACATGCCCTGGACAACCCTGATGCTGGGCGACTTAAGCGTCAAACTGGTTTTAAACCTAACCATGCTTGTGCCATTTCGGGCGCTTATGTGGAACATCGGCCGCCCCGCCTTACAAGACGACGCCAGTGCCAATAAGGCTAATTCGTCTTAAAGACGTAAACCACTTCTTTTTCTAGCAACTAGTAACGGTGGCCATTAACCACCATTACTGAAAAGTAAGCGATCCATTCGTTTTAGCCTCCGCTTAGCCACTTAGCCCACGCAACAACTTCATTGACCAAAACTTGCTCGAGCCGCGCTTGTGCAGCCAGCCGTTAAGCCTACGCTTGCCCTTTTGCTAACACACTCAGCTGACGCGCGCAGGCTTTAGAGTAGGGGTGGCAGCAGAGTTTACGCCACCCTGTTTATACCGGTAACCCTTGTTTTTCGCGGGCTGTGCGCACCGCTGGGTCTGCGCTCATGCGCTCAAAAAAGCGCTCAATATTCTTTAACGACGAAAGGTCGATTTCTTTCATCTTTGTCCAGGTTAGCAATACGTATAAATACGCATCCGCATACGTGCGCTTACCAATTAAATAGTCTTTGCCTTCTAATTGCTTGTCGGCAACTTCAAATAAAAACTTTAAGCGCTCGATGGTTTTATTAATTAGTAGTTCTTGGATAGCTGGGTCTTCTGAATAAAACCCAACACCAAAAACCATAGAAAACGTGCGGTGTAAGTCAGAATTACAAAAATTTAGCCAGCGGCGCGCGTCGGCACGCTCTTGAAGCGTATCGCCAAGCAGACCCGAGCCAGGGTATTTCTCGTACAAATACTCTAAAATGGCCACGCACTGCGTTAAAACAAAGCCTTCATCAATAAAAACCGGCACCGACCCTAAGGGGTTTAGCGCTAAAAAATTAGGCGACTTTAATTCTTCAAACGCAACTTCTTCAAGCTCGTAGGGTTGCTCCATCCACTCGAGTGCAATTTGAATGGTTAATGGGCAAGCACCTTGTAGGTAGTAAAGTTTCATTAGTTTTCCTTTAAGTGGGTTGCAAGAAAAGCGTCCATCCGAGTGTAAAACTCGAACTTGTTTTCATCGTTATGAAAGCCATGGCCTTCGTTATCTTTAACAATGTATTCCACATCAATACCACGAGCGCGTAGAGCTTCGACCATTTGGTCGCTCTCGGCCTTATTAACCCGTGGGTCGTGCGCCCCTTGCGCAATTAATAGTGGCGTGCGAATTTTGTCGGCGTTTAATGCCGGTGATGTTGCCTCTAGGCGCTCGCGATCGCGTTCTGGATGACCAACCATGTAATGCATTTTTTCGAGCATGGGTTTCCAGTAGGGGGGAATGGTGTTCAAAAAGGTTAATAAATTAGACACACCAACGTAGTCGATAGCCGCCGCGTACAAATTTGGGGTTTTAACAATGCCTGCCAACGTGGCATAGCCGCCGTAGCTGCCACCATAAATGGCAATACGCTTGGCATCGGCAATACCTTGGTCGACGACCCAGTGCACAGCATCGGTGATGTCGTCTTGCATCGACAAACCCCACTGCCCAAAACTGGCTTCCCAGAAACGGCGCCCGTAGCCGGTTGAGCCCCTAAAGTTAATTTGTAATACCGCATAACCACGGTTGGCTAAAAACTGCACCTCGGGGTTAAAGCCCCAGCTGTCGCGTGCCCAAGGCCCGCCATGGGGATTAACCACCAACGGCAGGTTTTTATCGCCACGCCCAAGTGGCAAGGTTAAATAGCCATGAAGCGTTAACCCGTCGCGACTTTGCAAGGAGATAGGCTGCATAGCTGCCATATGCTCGGCCTTTAGCTCGGGGTTGATATCGGCTAGTTTATCAAGGGTGTCGGCTTTAACGTCGTAAATATACCGACTTCCTGGGGTTTTATCGTTATGAGCCGCCACGATATATTTTGATTCATCGTGGGTGCTGCTTTGGAAACTAATTTCGAAGTCGGGCAAATGGCCTTTAACCGTGTCGTACAGCTTTTGGCTAGTATCATCAAAAAAATGGTAAGCCAATTTATCGGTTTGGTAATACGCCATGGTGAGCACTTGGCGATGGCGCGAATACGAGGCACCGCTTAAATCGTAGCCATCAATGCCATAAACCCATTCTTCTTCGTCAGGGCGCTGGGGGTGGATGCGCACTAAAGCCAAAGTGTCGCGTTCGCGGTTACTTAGGGCGTAAAAATGGATGTTGTCAAAATCAAAAAACAGGGGAGCGACTGTGGTGCGAAAGTCGGTTTTTATCAGGCTTTTAAACGCCTCGTTTTCGTTAGCACGGTAAAGCAATTCGGAATCGAGGCCATCGCTTGCCATGGCTAACAACACCCGCCCTTGGTGGTCGCTTGACCACGAAATAATATTGCCTGGGTTTTCGGCCACCTTGGTTTCTTTGCCGGTATGCACATTAACCCGAAACACATCAAACACTTGGGCGTCACGCCGATTATGACTGATCAGAATGTGGTCGGGATCGTCTTCAAGATCGTCGATTAAATTCGCTCG
>DATGSD010000217.1:0-13359 GCA_035302965.1 Burkholderiaceae bacterium
GTCAAAGCCGAAGTACAGCTAAATCAACACAGCCGCAACAAAAAGACAGTCAGCAAACTGACACTCAGCACGTAGCGGCCCAGCAAACAGAGGCGCAGCGTACCGAAGCTAGGCAGACTGACACCCGACAAACTGACAACCAAGGCGCGAAAACTCAGCAGGTGGAAACTCAGCCGGTGGAAACTCAGCCGGTGGAAACTCAGCAGGTGGAAACTCAGCCGGTGGAAAACCAGCAGGTGGAAAACCAGCAAGCTGACACGTCTCAAACCGAAGATAGCAGCGCAGAAACTTCTGCCGAAGATGCTGACGACACAGCTGAACCCGAACGCCTACAAGCTTTAAGCTCTATGCTCAAAGAAAGCGGCTTGCAATTAGTGGAAACTCGTCCTGCAGCAGCATCGGCAACGCCAGAAAGCAGCGCTGCGCGCAAGCTAGGACGACCACGCCGGACAAGCAAACCGCTCGAATCAGAGCCACTACAACAAGTCGAGACACGTCAATAAAATGGCGTAGCCGCGCAGCAAACTATCCTTGCGGCGCGGCACAAAAAAGGCCTGCAGTACGACAGCCAAAAACCCGAAACAATTCTAGGTTTTTAAACTCAGTACCGCAGGCCTTTTAATTAATAAGGCGTAGTTGCTAAGTTTGCCTACCCGCCTACTTTGACAGCGAGCAAACGCTTAACAAACAATTTTATGTTTGTTTAATATCGGCCGGTTCTTCTTTAGGCGTTAACGTATCTAGAGGTTGATGGGTTAGCAACGCAATAAGCTGGGCCAACTCGTCGCGCAACTCGCGTCGGTCGACAACCATATCGATGGCTCCCTTAGCTAATAAAAACTCAGCTCGCTGAAACCCCTCAGGAAGCTTTTCGCGTACCGTTTGCTCGATAACCCGCGGCCCGGCAAAACCAATTAAGGCCTTGGGTTCGGCAATAACCACATCACCCATAAAGGCGAAGCTAGCTGACACCCCACCCATAGTCGGGTCGGTAAGTATGCTAATAAAAGGCAGGCCCGACTCTGATAAACGCGTTAGCATCGCATTAGTTTTTGCCATCTGCATCAAAGAAAACAAACTCTCTTGCATTCTGGCCCCGCCCGATGCCGCAACACAAACAAAGGCCGCACGATGCTCAATAGCCGCTTTCACGCCACGTACAAAGCGTTCACCAACTACTGAGCCCATTGACCCACCCATAAAACCAAACTCGAAACAAGCTAGAACGGCTGGTAAAGAACGTACCCGCCCCCTCACAACTAGCAAAGCTTCGGTTTCATCAGTTTGTTTAACGGCTTCAGAAACTCGCTCGGGATAACGTCGACTGTCTTTAAATTTAAGAGGATCGACTGGTCGTGTGTTTTGCCCGATCTCGTGGCGATCGTCGGGATCGAGCAATTGATCGACCCGTGCACGAGCATTAATGCGCAAGTGATAGCCGCAGGATGGACAAACATGCAAATTAAGTTGCAAATCTTCTTTATATAAAACTATTTCGCAACCCGGACATTTAACCCAAAGACCTTCGGGTACGCGGCGTGAACCATTGTCGGAACTTCGATTGATCCGAGGTGGCAGAATTCTCTCGATCCAGCTCATGTGCTGAGTAATCCGTATTAATGAATAAAGTTAATTAAGAGCCGCACGAATGCGGCTAAGCCAGTCGGAAGCAGCATCTATAGCTGCTTGGTCGGCGGCGCTATTAGTGGCGCCCTCTGAACATGCTTTTTGATAGGCCGTTTCGAGGGTTTCAATAAGCTTGCTACCAATAACCACGGCATCTGCAAATTGTGCTATTTGCTTGGCACCTTGTTCGTCGCGAATGCCAAAACCGACCCCTACAGGAATATCCACGTACTGACGGATAGCCTGTAATTTATTTTTAACATCGTTAACATTAAGGGTAGCAGCTCCGGTTACACCTTTCAGTGACACATAGTAAACATAACCACGCGCCACCTGGGCGACTTGCTTTATACGCGCCGTACTTGAGGTTGGCGCTAATAGGAAAATAGGCGCAATACCCGCTTCGCTTAAGCTTTGAGCAAAATCAGAAATTTCTTCAGGTGGGTAATCGACAACCAACAAGCCATCGATGCCAGCTTGGCGGGCTAACTGAATAAACTGCTGTTGGCCCAAGCGTTCGACGCTGTTAGCGTAGCCCATTAACACAACCGGCGTGGTGGCATCGTCTTGCCGAAAAACCTTAACCATGTCAAACACTTGGCGTAAGCCAACGCCCCGCTCGATTGCACGCTGGCTGGCACGCTGAATAACCGGGCCATCGGCCATTGGATCGGAAAACGGTACGCCTAGTTCGATAATATCGGCGCCTGCGCCTACCAAAGCATGCATTAATTTGGGGCAAGCCTTAATAGATGGCTCGCCAGCGGTTAAATACGGAACAAGCGCTGCACGTGGGGCAATACGCGAAAAAGTTGCCTGAAGTCGAGACGCGGCTTTTTGTGATGACTGCGTGGCGTTCATAGAGAGATCCCGCTGTAGTCTGCAACCGTATGCATATCTTTATCGCCACGGCCCGACACATTAACTAAAATAACTTTATTGCGTGCTAGCGTAGGGGCAAGTTTCGCCGCATAAGCAAGCGCATGGGCCGACTCGAGTGCGGGCAAAATGCCTTCGAGCCGACAGCAATCGTGGAAAGCCTGCAAGGCTTCGGCATCGGTTACACCAACGTACTCGGCCATTTTGTTGTCTTTTAGCCAAGCATGTTCTGGACCAACGCCAGGATAATCAAGGCCAGCAGAAATTGAATGCGTTGTTTGGACCTGGCCATCATCGTCTTGCAAAATATATGTACGATTACCATGAAGCACGCCGCTAGCCCCACAGTTAAGAGGGGCCGCATGACGGCCACTAGCCAAACCCTCGCCAGCTGCTTCTACACCAACCAAACGCGTATTAGTTTCGAGATATGGGTGGAAAATACCCATGGCGTTTGAGCCGCCGCCCACCGAAGCAACGATAAAGTCGGGTTGTTGGCCGGCCGCCTCTGGCATTTGTTGCAAGCACTCGCGACCGATAATCGATTGAAAATCGCGCACCATCATGGGGTAAGGATGTGGGCCTGCCACCGTGCCAATAATATAAAAAGTGGTTTCAACGTTGGTAACCCAGTCGCGCATGGCCTCGTTAAGCGCATCTTTAAGCGTGCACGAGCCCGAATCGACGCCGACCACCTCGGCCCCAAGTAATTTCATACGGTAAACGTTGGCCGCTTGACGACGAATGTCTTCGGTACCCATATACACGACGCATTCGAGCCCATAGCGCGCTGCAACTGTTGCTGTTGCGACGCCGTGCTGGCCAGCACCGGTTTCGGCGATAATGCGCGGTTTACCCATGCGACGCGCCAAGAGAATTTGCCCGATGCAATTATTAATTTTATGTGCGCCCGTATGATTGAGATCTTCGCGTTTAAACCAAATTTGCGCGCCCCCAAGCTTTTGCGACCATCGTTTGGCATGGTAAACGGGGCTAGGCCGCCCTACGAAATGCTTGAGTTCGTAGTGATATTCGGCAAGAAAATCGGGGTCTTCACGATAATGCTCGTAAGCCTCGCGTAGCTGCTCGATGGCATGCGCTAAAGTTTCTGCAACAAAAGCACCACCGTAAGCGCCAAAATGCCCTTTGGAGTCGGGCAGGTTATACGATTTCAATGGACTACTCTCTTACACAAGGGCCACCGCAATAGGCAAAGCATTGCAGCGACAACAGGGAAACGATTATTTTAGCAGGTGCAACCCCTTAGCTGCGACCTAATCGTTTTACACACTTTTTGACCACTTAAGCATGCCTTACTGGCGGCTGGCTGAAACTCCGGGCAACTCGTTCAGAGCACTTAAGACCCGAGTAATTTCATCGCCATGGCTTACCTCGATGGTAAACACCATACGCGCCAAGGAACGTCGGCTTTGGGTATGGATATTAACGATATTTAAACGCAAGCGGCCGAACACGTCAGATAAATCGCGCAACAAATTAGCACGCTCTGACGCATGAATACTAATAGACACCGGATACAAAGCATTGCCGGTATCGCCCCAATCGACTTCGATTGCGCGTTCGGGATGACGTTTCAACAAAGCAGCATAAGACGGGCATTCGGTACGGTGAATCGAAACGCCACGCCCGCGCGTAACAAAACCAGCAATTGGATCGGGTGGTGCTGGCCGACAACAACGTGCTAACTGCGTTAGCAGCGCATCGACACCAACCACCAAAACGCCGCTTCTGCCCGTTTTTTGCACACTGTCAGCACGTGGGCTACTACTTAAAAGAATGGCCTCGTCGTTAGCACTGCTGGCCTCATCAGGGCTTGGTGTTTCAAGGGCTTGTTTTAATTGCCGCAGACTAAATTCGTCTTTGGCAACCGCAACGTATAAGTCTTCGGCTTGGGCAAAGCCAAGCTGCTCGGCTAAGTGCTCGAGGTTGACGGCGGTTTTACCCAAACGCTGTAGTTCTTTTTCGACTAAACCTTGCCCTTGAGCGATGCGTTGTTGCAGCTCTATGGCATTAAACCAAGCGCGAACCTTAGCACGCGATCGAGGGCTAGCCAAATAGCCTAATTGTGGGTTTAACCAATCGCGTGAGGGGCCACCCGATTTCGCGGCTTTGATTTCAACTGTCTGCCCGGTTTGCAGCGGTGTTGCCAATGGCACAATTTGGCCATCAATGCGTGCCCCACGACAGCGGTGGCCAAGGTCGGTATGCAAAGAATACGCAAAATCGATGGGCGTAGCGCCTTCGGGTAGTTCGATTACCTTAGCTTGTGGCGTCATCACATAAATGCGCTCACTTTTTGAGGTGGTGGGCCTAGCCACAGTTTCGGTCGGCGCGGGCTGCGACTCTCCCCAAGCTAAAAGTTGGCGCATCCAGGCAATTTTTTGATCGTAAGCACCCGATGCGCGTTCGACACCACCACGCCGCCCAGCCTCTTTATAGCGCCAATGAGCAGCCATACCGTACTCGGCAAAAACATGCATCTCGTGTGTTCGAATTTGCACTTCGAAGGCACGACCTTGCTCATCGGCCACAACAGTATGCAGCGAACGATAGCCATTGGGCTTAGGGCGCGAAATATAATCGTCGAACTCTTCGGGCAAAGGCGTCCAAAGAGCATGAATAATTGCAAGCGCTGAATAGCAAGCCCGTTCATCGGCGGCAATAACGCGCAAGGCGCGCAAGTCGTAAAGCTGATGAAACTCGAGGCCTTTTAGGCGCATTTTGTTCCAAATGCTGTAAATGTGCTTGGGTCGTCCACTAACCGTGGCTTTAATCCCTTCTTCGGCGAGGGCATTTTCTAGACGCTCGACGACAAGCGCGATAAAGGTCTCGCGTTCGGCGCGACGCTCTTCGAGCAAGCGCGCAATTGAACGATAAGTATCGGGCTGCAAAAAACGAAAGGCCAGATCTTCCATTTCCCACTTAATTTGCCAAATGCCCAAACGGTTGGCTAAGGGCGTATACAGCTCCATGGTTTCGCGGGCTAAAGCTTCTGGGCAGGGCTGTTTCGATTGCGCATACCAACGCAGCGACTGCAAACGCGACGCTAATCGAATTAAAACAATGCGCAAATCGGCCGCCATGGCCAACAACATTTTGCGCAGCATTTCTTTTTGGTCGACATCGCTACTATCATCATCGCCGCCAGCGCCCTCCGATTTTTTTGCCCGTCGCCGGGTTAAATCGAGCAAAACGCGTGTACCTCTGACGAGATCAACGATTTCGACACCAAAACGCTTTTGTAAATCATCTAAGCTGGGCACGGCCGTTGTATCGAGTGTCGCCGAACCACGATCGGGCTTTTCTGATGTTTTTGCGGTTTCGGGCAAGACGCCTAGTAAGGCACTAGCTCGGGTTGGCGCGTCAGCACCCATTTGCGCCAAAATTAAAGTGGCTCCGGCACTATGGTCGAGCAAAGGTTCGCCAGTGCTGGCAAATAGGCCTGCAAGCGGCTCTTGTACCGTCGCAACGGCATTTTCTAATAATTGTTGCCCGCTGCTATCAAGACCCGCTCCTGCGTGCTCGAACCAATCGCTGGTATAAGGGTTTACAGTGAGACCAGTGAGTGTCATGGCAATAAAGAGAGGGGTCAAAAGCGGTGTCTAGTTAACTAGACACCGCCAGTAATAGGCAGTTTAGTTGAACAAGAAAAACGGCCCACTAATAACTAAGATACTAATAAGCGGCCAAGGTTTAGATAGCGGCACTAGCAACGATTTCAACTTTAAAGTCGGGATCGGCCAAAGGCGAGCCAACCGTGATGCGTGCTGGAGCTTGCCCCTCGGGTATCCAGGCCTCCCAAACCGCGTTCATGGCTGCGAAATCGGCCACATCGGCTAAAAATACTTGAGCCGTAAGCAAGCGCGATTTATCGGTGCCGGCTGCTGCTAACCAACGGTCGAGTTTTCCAAGTACTTGTTGAGTTTGTGCCGTGATGTCAGATTTGCCATCGCTGGGTACTTGCCCCGCAATATATGCCACGTTGTTGTGGATAACCACTTCAGACAAACGCTTATTTGTTTCAATTCTTTTAATCGCACTCATAAAGCCTCCAAAATAAAAACGCCGACCCGGCTAGTTTTATGCCGGAGGCAGCTTAAACACCTGGCGTAAATACGCCAAATAAGCTGGATCGTCACACATCGTTTTTTCAGGAGAATCGGACACTTTGGCAACAGGCTGCCCATCGCAGCGCACCATCTTCATGACGATTTGCAACGGGTCATAACCCAAATCGTTGGTTAAGTTTGTACCGATCCCGAAGGCCACTTTACAACGACCAGCAAAATGCTTCGCTAATTCTATAGCCCTAGGGATTGTAAGCTGATCTGAGAAAACCAGCGATTTGGTTCGTGGATCAACGCGGTTTTCGGCATAGTGTGCTAGCAAACGCTCTCCCCATTCGAATGGATCGCCAGAATCGTGGCGCGCACCATCGAACAATTTACAAAAATACATATCGAAATCGCGCAAGAAAGCATCCATGCCATAAACGTCGGACAAGGCAATACCTAAGTCGCCGCGATACTCCTTTGCCCAAACTTCTAAAGCAAAAACCTGCGAATCTCGTAGGCGTGGGCCTAAGGCCTGACAAGCTTGCAGGTATTCGTGACCCATAGTACCTAACGGAGTAACGTTATATTTTTTAGCCCAAGCCACATTACTAGTACCCGCAAAGTGTCGCCCCATCTGGCGCTTCATTGTGACCACAACCTCTTCGTGCCATTTTTTCGAAAAACGGCGGCGCGTGCCGTAATCGGCCACACGAAAGTCGGCAAGCTCTGGGTCGTCAAGCACTAAATGCATTTTGTCTTGCAAACGAGTTCGACCCTCTTCCCACTGTGGTGTTTGGCATTCGTTACGAAAATAAACTTCGTTAACAATGGCTAAAACAGGGATTTCGAACAAAATAGTGTGTAACCACGGCCCTTTGACTTCGATGGAGATTTCGCCAGGAACGTCGCTAGGTTCGACCGTGATACATTTTTCGGGTAGGCGAAACAAGCCTAAAAAGTCGACAAAATCGCTTTTTATAAACCGTAAGCCGCGCAGGTAATCGAGCTCGTCTTCGGTGAACTCGAGCTGGCAAAGTTTGCTAATTTCTTCACGAATTTCGTCGATGTATACCGCTAAATTAATATTAGGTGTGCGACACTGGTAGCGGTACTCGACTTGAGCAGCCGGAAAATGATGCAAAACTACCTGCATCATTGTGAATTTATAAAGATCGGTGTCAAGAAGAGAAGTGATGATCATGCAAGAACAATTAAAGCCGGAAAACTAAGAATTAAGCGTGTTAACTCAACCTTAGCACAAGATGGTGCTAAGCCTTGCCTGACAAGCACTTCAGCCGCAAGCAATATCGCTTAAATGACAAAAACAAGAAAAACCACGTAAAAAACCTGAAGCCCTACCTGGGTTTTACACAACAGGGCTCCAGGTTTAGGTACAATCCAGTATTGAAAATTTGCACATAATATGCCTGGCCTACTGCCATGTTATGACGAGTTGTTAGTTTTGACACCAAGCACTAGCCATTCGGTCGTTATTTTTATCTGACTATGTGCAATTATTATTGCAGGAAACATTCATATGACCCACGTTGTCACTGAAAACTGTATTAAATGTAAATTTACCGACTGCGTTGATGTCTGCCCAGTCGATTGCTTTCGTGAAGGCCCTAACTTTCTAGTTATCGACCCTGACGAGTGTATCGACTGCGCAGTCTGTGTGCCCGAGTGCCCAGCCGACGCCATTTACGCCGAGGAAGATCTCCCGAAAGATCAACTGCATTTTATCGAAATTAACGCCGATTTAACCCCTGTTTTTGGCGAAATCAACCGCTCTCGTGGTCCGTTACCCGATGCCGACGACTGGAATGGTGTTCCCGATAAACTGAAGTATTTGAAAAAGCCGGCAGAGCAAAACGAATAAGCGATTATTTGCAAAAATTCGTAGAAACGCATAAAACACCGAGTTGTAGTCTATGATTGGTCATCCAATAAAACCAAGAGGCCGTGTTTATGCTCTATGATTTTCGCGAATGGCAGCGCAGTTTATTAAACCCGCTGGCAAGCTTTAACAAAATTGGCGAGCACGTTTTTTCTAGCCCGCTAAGCCCGTTTTCGTATAGCCCTGTGGCTCCACATATTGCGGCCACCCATGGTTTATTACACCGGCTCGGCAAAGAATACGTCAAGCCCGAATGGCATATAGCCACCACGACAGTTGATGGCAAAACGGTAAAAGTCGAACCTATGGTGAGGCTCGAAAACCCGTTTTGCCGTTTAATTTATTTCAAGCGCTCGTTGCCAACCCGGCGCAAGCCCGACCCAAAAGTATTGCTAGTTGCCCCGCTTTCGGGCCACCACGCTACTTTATTACGCGACACGGTTCGCTCCTTCTTGCCATCGCACGAAGTCTATATCACCGATTGGCTTGATGCTCGAATGGTGCCCGAAAAATTAGGCGAATTTTCGCTTAACGACTACGTAAACTACATTACGCAATTCTTAAGCGAATTAGGCCCCAATTTACACGTTGTTGCGGTATGCCAACCCACCGTGCCTGTACTAGCAGCTACAGCTTTAATGGCATCAGACAACAACCCTATGCTGCCGCGCAGCTTAACGCTTATGGGCGGCCCCGTCGATACCCGACAAGGCCCCACCCAGGTTAACCAGCTGGCCACCACCAAACCCTACGAATGGTTCGAAGATAATCTTATTCATCGGGTTCCAGCCCGTTACCCCGGCGCCGGCCGCAAAGTTTACCCTGGGTTTTTGCAGCACGCGGGTTTTGTCGCAATGAATGCCGACCGTCATGTAAAATCACATTACGACTACTACTTGCATTTGGTGCAAGGTGCCGAAAGCGACGCGCAAGCCCACCGTCGTTTTTACGACGAGTACAACGCTGTACTCGATATGCCGGCACGCTTTTATCTCGACACCATACAAGTCGTCTTTCAAGACCAGTTATTACCGAAAGGCGAGTGGTCTATCGATGGTCGTTGGGTTAACCCAGGCGATATCCGCGACTTGTCGTTATTTACTATCGAAGGCGAACTCGACGATATCTCTGGCCCAGGGCAAACCCACGCTGCTCACGACCTTTGCCACCACCTAAGCCCAGCACAAAAACAGCGCTATACGGCGCCTGGCTGCGGCCATTACGGCATTTTTTCAGGCCGTCGATGGCGTTCGCTTATTTACCCAAAAATTGCTTCCTTCATTGCCAAAGTCTCGTAACACCCTTGCCGATCGCATCAACTCGCTATTGCCGCAAACCCAATGCACAAAATGCGGCTTTGATGGTTGTCGGCCTTATGCAGAAGCAATCGCCGCCGGCGAAGCAAAAATCAACCGCTGCCCGCCGGGCGGTCAAACAGGCATTCGTCAATTAGCTGAGCTTTTAGGTACGCAAGAACTACCACTCGACCCCGATTACGGCACCGAACAGCCCTTGCTGCTTGCCGTAATCGACGAAGAGCATTGCATTGGTTGCACACTTTGCATCCAGGCTTGCCCTGTCGACGCCATCGTGGGTGCGAATAAAGTCATGCATACGGTTTTGACTAAGCAATGCACTGGTTGCGACCTTTGCGTAGAACCCTGTCCAGTCGATTGCATCACTATGGTGCCAGCGCAGCGCGAATGGACCACTGACGACGCCCACAAAGCAAAAGCCAATTACGAGGCGCGCCAAAACCGCCTGCGCTCACAACACCCAGAAACGTCAGCCCTAGCCGCTCGTGTCTTGGCCAACAAAGGCCAGCTTAGCCACAAAGCGGATGTCGATCTCGATGCGCGCAAAGCTGCTGCAACGCGCGCTCTCGAGCTGGCTCGGGCACGACGCCGTCAAGCTCAACAAACATCCAATGAACAAAGCTAAACGCGAAGAAATTTTTCGGCGCTTTGCTGCCGCCAACCCTAAACCTGAAACCGAGCTCGAATACGCCACCACCTTCCAACTGCTAATTGCCGTTATTTTATCGGCGCAAGCTACCGATCGTTCGGTTAACTTAGCAACCGCACGTTTCTTTCCCGAACATGGCACGCCCGAAGGTATTCTGGCACTAGGTGAAGAACGCCTACGCGACTTGATTAAAACGATTGGCTTATATAAAACCAAAGCAGCCAATGTCATCCGAACCTGTCAAATTTTGCTTGATAAACACAATGGCCAAGTGCCCGATAACCGCAAAGACTTAGAAGCGCTGCCGGGCGTTGGCCGGAAAACTGCCAACGTTGTGTTAAACACAGCCTTTGGCAAGCCGGTAATGGCCGTTGATACCCATATTTTTCGGGTATCTAATCGAACCCGCATTGCTACCGGCAAAACCGTGTTAGAAGTTGAGCGGCGTTTAATGCGTTTGGTACCAAAGGAATATTTGTTAAATGCCCACCATTGGTTAATACTGCACGGCCGTTATATTTGTGTTGCACGCAAGCCAAGATGTTGGGAATGCGGTATTGCCGACCTTTGCGAATACAAAGAAAAAACACCAGCACCAAATTAAAACCTAAAAACGCAGGCATGCTATTTGTGACAGTAAGCAACTCTGGATAAACCCAGACAGCGCGACGCGGATCGCTACATGCTAAAGGCGGTTACATAATCTAGGGTTTTCCATAGACCTATGAAAAACCCCCATGTTTTTCGTTTAAGAGTCGGTCATACTCGAAGGCAGCTAAACCCTATAAAAAAATCATGACCAAAGCTGCTATACAAATTACCAGCCTTTATTCGCAAGGGTCTTGCAGCCAGCCTTTACAAAACATTCATCTTACCGCCTATTCAGGCCAAGTAAGCGTTTTGTACAGCCCCGATAAAACATCCTCGCGGGTATTAAAAGCCATTAGCGGTACATTACGGCCTTGCTCTGGCTCGGTGCGCATACACGGCACCGAAGCCGTAAGCCTCGATGTTCACGCAATTCGTCCGCTCGGGCTAATTAGCAACCCCGACCCTTTCGGTTCCGATCAAATCTTCGAAAGCCTTAGCACCGAAGAAAACCTGCTGTCGCCCTCTACTAACCAGCACAGTTTAGGCGGTGGCTTATCGTTGGCCGAAATCTACGAAATCTGCCCTTTGCTTTATGCCCTTCGTAAATTATCGGTAGCCCAATTAAGCCCTTGCGAACGTTCAATACTGGGCCTTGTGCGGCTTTTACGCACTGGCGCCGATATTGTTTTACTCGACCATGTTTCGGCCGGCTTGCAGCCCTTAGTGCAACAGGCGCTTGGTCGCCTAATACGCGAATTAAAAAAACGCAGTTATACCGTATTAATGGCCGAAGAAAGTGCCATCTTTTCTAAAGACCTGGCCGACCAACGCGTCAACCTGGCTGCGGGCCAATTAATAAGTAGCCAGCATGCCGCAGCCCCACTAAACGATATAACGCCAAGCCAAACCAACTTACTGGGCGGCTTACACCTTACGCGTGGCCACAACACCCACTGCGATAGCAATTAAAAAGCACGAAATTTTGAATGGGTTTACCAACTGGCTGTACTAGGCAGTTTATTAAATAAGCAGCTTTATAGGTGGGCCTGATGAGTGCTTAATTAGGCAAATTTATTGGCTGGGCCTATTAGATGGTTTATTGCGCAGCTTTCTGGCCTAACCCAAGATAACTTTCGATAATTCGTGGGTTATCGCGTAATTCTTGGGCACTACCCTCTAGGATAATTTCTCCGGTTTCAAGCACATAACCATAATCGGCAACTTGCAAAGCAGCACGAGCATTTTGCTCGACCAACAAAATTGAAACCCCAGACTGCCTAAGGCTTGAAATAATTTGGAAAATTTCGCGCACAATACGTGGCGCCAAACCTAAACTAGGTTCATCGAGCATAAGCAATTGCGGCTGAGCCATAAGAGCACGACCAACCGCTAGCATTTGACGCTCACCCCCCGATAAAGTACCCGCCTGCTGGTTGCGGCGCTCGTGTAAGCGCGGGAAGATCTCGTACACATCGGGGAGCTTGCTACGCCAATCGGGTTGGCGCGCCTGGTACAAGCGAAAGCCCCCTAACAATAGATTGTCTTCGACACTCATGGTACCAAATAGCTCGCGCAGCTCGGGAACCAACGACATCCCGCTTGCAACCCGTTGTTCGACTGCCCAGCCCTGAATGTCGTTGCCTAAGTAATGAATGTCACCCTTACAAACACCAGTTAGTGGTAAAGAGCCCATCAGCGAGTTTAATAGCGTTGATTTGCCAGCACCGTTACCGCCAATAACGGTAACAATGCTGCCCCGTGGCACCTGAATGTTGGCATTGCTTAATGCCGCTACTTGGCCGTAACGTGTTTCTAGGCCTTTCGCCTGCAAGATAATTTCGGTATCAGTTGCCATATTTAACCCTCGCTTGCTGCGCCGACGACTTCTAAGTCGTCATCGTCATCAATACCACCTAGATAGGCCTCGAGTACAGCTGGATTCGTTTGAATAGCCTGCGGATTACCTTCAGCCAATTTCGTACCGAAATCCATAACGACCAGATGGTCGGTTAAATTCATGACGAAATCCATATCGTGTTCGACTAAAAGAATACTCATGCCTTCGTCGCGTAATTGTTTCAAGACCTCGGCCAATTCTTGTTTTTCGTGATAGCGCAAACCGGCAGCCGGTTCGTCGAGAAGTAACAAGATTGGATCGGCCGCTAAAGCGCGCGCAATTTCGAGAATGCGCTGTTGCCCAAGCGCCAGGTTGCCAGCTTGTTCGTACAGAAAGTCTCCTAAACCAACACGCTGTAGCTGTACTGCCGCCTCGTGTAGCAGCTGCGCTTCTTCTTTGCGATCGAAACGCAACATAGCAGGAACCAC
>DATGSD010000218.1:0-4401 GCA_035302965.1 Burkholderiaceae bacterium
TAGCAGCAAGTCGTTTAACTTATTAACCCGTACATCCACATAGCTTGGCATAACTAAGCGTTGTTGTTTGTGGCGTTGATATTGCTCCGGAATGGGTTTTAAGGGTTGGGTTGCCCGACTGGGCAAGCGACTTGTTTGGTCAGGTGCCGAAAATGGCGTATGGGGGTGATGGACATAAACCGTTCCCATACCGACTTGTTTAGCCGCTTTTAGATTTTTTAAGGTGTCTTCTACCAGAACAATACGGTGGCTTGGATGTTTTAGTCGTGCCAATATTTGTCGCATCAGGGCAAGCGATGGTTTGGGCTGCATACGCTGCTGTAAACGCATATGCGTTATGGTCCAAAGCGATTCAAAATGCGGCAACAAACCTAAAAACGATAAAACTTCACGAGCGTATGCCAATGGCGCATTGGTTAATAAAATTTTGCGCCCCTCAAGTAAGCTAAATTTACGTGCTAAGCCGGGTTCAGCACGTATTAATGGGTGGCTATCAAACGCATGGCTACGCGTTAAAAACTCGTGGGGATCGATATTGTGGTGCCGTTCCATCCCGATGACGCTTGCCCCGTAGCGACGCCAATAATCGGTGCGTAGCTGGTTGGCAGCGTCGTAACCGATGTCAAGCATCTGCATAATGGTTTTTGTCATGCGTTGGTGCATCACATTGAAAATGCCCTGCGAACAATCGTGCAGAGTATTGTCCATGTCAAACAGCCAAACAATGTCGTGGGTAGAAGAAAACTGCTTGCTTGGGCGCCACGACGGAGGATGAGGGCCTAACAGTTTTCGCACAGCGTTTAAATTGCCGTAATCATGGTACCGACCCCTTGGTCGGTTAAAATTTCGAGGAGCAAGCAATGCGGCACGCGGCCATCGATAATATGCACCGAATTAACCCCATGGCGGGCTGCGTCTAGGGCCGACGAAATTTTAGGCAGCATGCCGCCAGAAATTGTGCCGTCTTCAAAGAGCTCGCCGACAGTTTGCGCCGACAGGCTACGTAGCAATTGGCCCGACTTATCGAGAACACCAGGGGTGTTGGTCATCATGATAAGCTTTTCGGCGCCTAATACTTCGGCCATTTTGCCAGCAACCAGGTCGGCGTTAATGTTGTAAGCTCGGCCATCTTCACCATATCCAATCGATGAAATAACCGGGATGAACTGGTCGTTTTGCAAGGCTTTAACGACCCCGGGCTCGACACGAGTAATATCACCCACAAAGCCGATATCAAGCCATTCGCCTGGGCGCGTTTGGTCTTCGACAAGTTTTTTGCGAGCCTGAATTAAGCTGCCATCTTTGCCGGTTAAACCAACCGCTTTGCCACCGGCTTCGTTAATCATCATCACGATGTCTTGCTGCACTTGGCCGCCCAACACCCACTCGACAACCTCCATGGTTTCGGCGTCGGTGACGCGCATCCCTTGAACAAATTGGCCCTCTTTGCCTACACGTTTTAGGGCTTCGTTAATTTGTGGCCCCCCACCGTGCACGATTACCGGTTTTAAGCCCACTAGTTTTAATAAAACCACATCGTGAGCAAAACTGCGCTGCAGCTCTTCTTCTGTCATGGCGTTGCCGCCATATTTAATTACTACGGTTTTGCCATGAAAACGACGAATATAGGGTAGTGCTTCAGCTAATACGTTGGCTTGAACGTCGGAAGAGTAAGTAGTAGGGGTTGATTTAGAAGAGCTCATGGAACTATCGATAGTTTTTTTAGCCGGCGAGTGCTTTTTTGATGGTAGCAACAAAGGTTTCTTGATCGTAGTTACCTAAATAACGCTTAACAATACGCCCTTGCTTATCGATGAGGAAAGCAGTTGGGGTGAGTTTGACATCGCCAAATGCTTGTGCAATTTCGCCCTGTGTGTCGTGCACCACCGTGAATGGCAACTCGCGGCTTTCGGCAAAGTTTTGGACGTAATTGGCTTTATCGTAGGCCATGGCGACGGCGATTACGTCGTAGCCTTGGTCGTTATAATTTTGGTAGGTGTTGATGGTATCGGGCATTTGCTGGATGCAAGTAACACAGCTAGTTGCCCAAAACTTAACCAAGACAACTTTGCCGCGCAAATCGTCGGTATTAAATTGTTTGCCGTCTAAGCTGGTGAACTGCGCTTGTGGGGCTGTTTTAGACGAGCTGCCAAGCTGCCAGAAGCTAATGCCGGCAAGCACAATAACAGCGACTACGATGGCAAGAACTTTTTTCATTGGACTGGCATAGTTTCTATATTGCTGGACGAACTACTGCTGTTAGCCGGCTGCGTGTCAGCGGCTCGATTGAGCTCGGCGTTGAGCTCTTCTTGTTGGCGCAGTTGCTCTGGAGAAATAATGTCGAAAACCTTAATAACTTCGTTAACACCTGTAACTTGCGCGGCAGCTTTTGCGGCCCGTTCGGCTTCGTTTGGGGTAACTTTACCCATTAAATACACGCGGCCCCGTTCGGTGGTAATAACCATGGTGCGCGTGGGAACATCGGCTGTATTAATAAGTGTTGTTGTAACTTTTGTGGTTAACCAAGTGTCGTTTGTGCGCACACTTAATGGGGTTATTTCGCCGACCCGTAAGCGGTTAGTAACCTTATTGACGGGCTCGATTTGTTTAACGGCCTCTTCGGCTTTTTGTTTGTCGGCTTCGGTGGGGACATCACCCAAGAGTAAAACATGGCCGGCATACGATACCGGCACAAAGCGCGCCTTATTACCGAATATCGAACTGAGTTCGGAATTGGCTTTTAACTGAATGGTTTTATCGTCGAGTTGCTCGCCGGTTGTGCGACGATCGCTTGCTACCGCGACGGTTGTGGCGGCAGTACCACCGACTACCAGTGGTGCACAGCCCGACAAAACGAGCGAAAGTAGGGCGATAGATAAAAGAGCCGTTACAGACTTGAAGGAATTCGCGATCACAGCGTGTCTCCGAGTAACAGGGCGTCGATGCCGTCGCATAAGGCATGTAGCAAAAGAATATGAACTTCTTGGATGCGCATCGTGCGGTCGTGGGGAACACAAAGATGGATGTCGGTTTCGCGCAAAATGCTATTGAACTGGCCGCCGCCTTTGCCACTAAGCGCAATAACTAGCATGTCGCGATCGTGCGCCGCTTTAACCGCTTTAATAACGTTGCCCGACTGACCGCTGGTAGAGATGGCCACTAAAACGTCTCCGGCTTGCCCTAAGGCATTAACTTGCCGTTCGAAAACTTGCTCGAAGCCATAATCGTTACCAATGGCAGTAAGTGCTGAACTATCGGTATTAAGAGCAATAGCCGCAAGCGGTAGGCGATCGCGCTCGAAGCGCCCGACCAGCTCGGCCGAGAAGTGTTGTGCATCGGCAGCTGAGCCACCGTTGCCGCACACTAATATTTTATTATTACTAATAAGCGCATTAAATAAAAGCTCGACGCCGCTAGCTAATAATGGCGATAAAGGCTGCGCACTGGCCTTAAAAGTGTCGGTGGCTGCATCGAAGTGCGAAATCATGCGAGAGGTCATATCCATAAGCGGTATTATCTCATGGCAAAGGTTAGAAGATCATACTAGCCGATTTTACGTTTGGCTTAGTTGCCTAAGCGTCAGCAAACATTTCGTTGCTTAACAAAAGCCGCGTAATAAAACGCGTTAAAGTTTAGCGAATGCCTTGTTTACTTCCAGCGTCTTCAATATGTTACTGTGATTTTACCTATTCGGCGTTAAAGGCGTTTTTAAACCAGTTAAGTTGCCCACCTTCAAACACAATAACGTCAAAGCGACAGCGTGGCAGCTGCTGATCAAAATAGGCCTGTGTTAACCACGGAAGATAATAAGCTGCCGCTTTGATTACGCGTTGCTGCTTGCGCCGTGTGATACTGGCTGCCGCGCCACCATAACGATCTTTTTGTCGTTGTCGCACCTCAATAAACACTAATTGCTGTTGGTCACGACAAACTAAGTCGATTTCGCCGCTTGCGCACTGAAGGTTTTGATGCAGTACGATAAGCCCAGAAAGTTCAACATGCTGGCGGGCACGTGCTTCAGCGCAGTAACCGCTTTTTTGTTTGGCCGATAGTTTTGGCGTTGTGGTTTGCCGCCGGCTACTTGCTACTTTATTTGAGCGACTTTTTTTCGCCTTTTGTTTTTTCTGACGTGCTTTAATGACTTTCTTTTGTGCTTTATTGGCCAGAGTAAAAAACAAAGGGGCTTGGTCTGACATATAACGCCTTTCGATAGTTTTAAAAAATGGTGCAAAACTCTCATTCGACTAATCGTGCCGAGGCCCTGCGCCGCATTCTTGACCGAGTTGCCGATCAATATTGGCCCGAAGCTACGTTATATGTAGTGGCCACACCAATTGGCAACTTGGCAGATTTGTCCTTGCGGGCTTGGAAAACATTGAAATTAATGGATGTTATTGCGGC
>DATGSD010000219.1:0-2865 GCA_035302965.1 Burkholderiaceae bacterium
TAATACAACCTCCGAACACCTACCTAAGGTAGTAGAAACCGTTGTGACGTTAATTCGTGAAGCCAACTTCCCCGAAAAAGAAGTCAAAGAATACCAACGCAGTGCCGTGGCCTCAATAAAAACCTCGATGGCCGAACCAACGGCGTTAGCGGTTCGCGAGTTGGCCCGCCATGGCAGTCCCTGGCCGCGCGACGACATTCGCTATGTGCCAACCTTTGAAGAAAGCCTAGACGATATCCAGGCCTTAACTCGCGACGAATTAAGCCAATTTCACGAAAAGTTTTACGGCGCCGGAACCATCCGTTTTGCCGCTGCAGGTAGCTTCGATGCGGCGCAGGTACAAGAGGCACTTACTACGGCCCTAGATGGCTGGAAAAAGGCGCCGTCATATCAGCGCATCAGCAATCCCTACCATTTTGTCGAACCCGAAACCTTTATTATCGATACACCCGATAAAGCCAATGCGTTTTATCTTGCCAGTCAGCCACTCGACATCCAAGACACCAACCCCGACTATGCATCGCTTGTCTTAGCCAACTACCTCTTAGGCAGTTCAGAAACATCGCGTCTCTGGAACCGCGTGCGTGTTAACGAAGGGCTTTCTTACGACGTGCGCAGCCAGTTCGAAGCCTCAGCCTACGAACCTTCAGGCAGCTGGAAAATCTACGCCATCCACGCTCCAGAAAACACCGAAAAGCTAAAAACTGTCATTCAAGAAGAGCTCGACAAGGTGCTCGACCAAGGTTTCTCTGAAGAAGAAGTTAAAGAAGGTATCCAGGCTTTATTGCAGTACCGCCGCCTGGCCCGTTCTCGCGACACAGCTTTAGCTGCAACCTGGTTAAATTATTTGCAACTAAACCGCAACTTTGAATGGTCGCAAAAGCTAGACGACGAACTTGCGGCACTTGATGCCAAACAAGTTAACAATGCTTTGCGTAAGTGGTTAAAGCCTGACTTATTCAGCGTGGCAATTGGCGCAGACACTAGCAAACAAGAGGCACGATAAAGCTGCAACGCCCTCCGTTACCTTCACAAACTAGCTTTATTTACTTTTATTTTCTTAAGCTAATTTTTAGGTAACGACAAGCAAACAAAAAAGCGCTGCTTAAAACGCAGCGCTTTTTTTAAGCCGACTTACCTATTTTACGTAAAAAAGCTTTTTACGCGGTCAGTCCATGACTGGCTTTTAGGCGAATGACGATCGCCACCATTAGTAAGTGACGCTTCAAATTCGCGTAAAAGCTGCTTTTGCTCTTCGGTTAACTTGACCGGGGTTTCGACCGCGATATGGCAGTACAAATCGCCCGGATAGCTGGAACGCACCCCTTTTACCCCTTTGCCACGCAAGCGAAACGTTTTACCCGATTGCGTACCTTCGGGAATAGTAATTTCGCCCCGACCATCGAGAGTTGGCACTTCGAGTTCGCCACCTAGCGCAGCCGTTGTAAACGGGATGGTTAATTCGCAGTGCAGATCTTCGCCATCGCGCTGGAAAATTTCGTGGGGTTTGATTTGAATTTCGACGTATAAATCGCCTGGAGGACCACCATTAACACCTGGCTCGCCTTTGCCAGCCAAGCGAATGCGCATGCCGTCATCGATGCCAGCCGGTATATTAACTTCGAGCGTTTTATTTTCGCGAATTTTGCCAGCACCCTGACAACTAGTACAAGGATCAACCACCTCTTGCCCACTACCATGACAGGTTGGGCAGGTTTGTTGCACACTGAAAAACCCTTGTTGCATACGCACCGCGCCATTACCATCGCATGTGCGACAAGTTTGCGGCCGGGTACCCGGTTTAGCACCAGAACCATCGCAAACAGTACAAGGGTCCCAGGTTGGAACACGAATTTCAGTTTGGAAGCCTTTAGCCGCTTGTTCTAGCGTAATCTCGAGGCCGTATCGGAGATCGGCGCCCCGGTATACCTGCGGCCCACCGCGACGTCCGCCCATACCTGCACCAAAAATTTCGCCAAAAATTTCGCCAAAGGTATCGGCAAACCCACCGGCTCCCATACCTCCAGCGGCATTTGGGTCTACTCCCGCATGACCAAAACGATCGTAGGCCGAACGTTTGTTTGGGTCGCTTAACACTTCGTAGGCTTGCTGTACTTCTTTAAAGCGGTCTTCGGCCTCGTCATCACCAGGGTTGCGGTCGGGGTGATAACGCATGGCCTTTTGACGGTAAGCCCTTTTAATCTCGTCGTCGGACGCATTTCTGTCGACGCCTAGGGTTTCGTAAAAATCGCGGTTTGCCATAGATATATCGGTGTTGGCATCGCTAGATGCCTAATAAACAAATAAATAACGGGAAACAGCCTGGCTCGGTGCTTACGCGCCGTGAACCAGGCTGTTGTGGCCAGTTAAGGCGCGAAAAGACTATTCGTCGCGCTTGACCTCTTTAAACTCGGCATCGACCACATCGTCGTCAGCAGGCTTGCTATCGGCCGACTGGGCTTCTTGCCCACCCGCTTCAGCTTGCTGTTGCATATCGGCGTACATTTGTTCGCCAAGCTTTTGTGATGCTGCTGTTAACGCTTCGATTTTGGCTTCGATTGCCTCTTTATCGCCGTCTTTCAGGGTTTCTTCGAGCTCGGTGATGGCTTTTTCGATGGCTTCTTTGTCGTCAGCGCTTAGTTTTTCGCCGTACTCTTCAAGCGACTTACGAGTTGAGTGTACCAAAGCATCGCCTTGGTTACGGGCTTGAGCCAATTCTGCCACACGACGGTCATCGTCGGCATGAGCTTCGGCATCTTGTACCATGCGTTCGATTTCGTCTTCGGTAAGACCCGAGTTAGCCTTAATGGTTACCTTGTTTTCTTTACCGGTGCCTTTATCTTTTGCTGAAACATGCAAAATACC
>DATGSD010000220.1:0-2489 GCA_035302965.1 Burkholderiaceae bacterium
TGGTCTCGTCTACCGATTTGCAAACGGTGCAAGAGTTTAAAGACGTGATTGTGGCTAATGTTAACGGCTACCCCGTGCGCTTAGCCGAGTTAGCCGATATCCAAATTGGCCCCGAAAACGAACGCATTGTTTCGCGCTTCATGGGCAATTCGGCGCTTAATATTGGTATTACTAAGCAATCGACAGCCAACCCACTCGATTTGTCTAAAGCTGCCCGACAAGAAATTGCTTTAATTAACGAAACCTTGCCGGCGGGCATGAAACTGAACATTTCGTATGACAGCTCAGTTTTTATCCAAGAATCAATTAACGCGGTTTATAAAACCATTGGCGAAGCAGTTTTATTAGTAGCCTTGGTTATTTTCTTCTTTTTGCGCAGTTTTCGGGCTAGTTTAATACCGCTTGTAACGATACCGGTGTCGCTAGTTGGGGCTTTTGGCGTCATGTATATGATGGGTTTTTCCATCAATACCTTAACGTTACTAGCCATGGTTTTAGCCATTGGACTAGTCGTTGACGAC
Organism: Burkholderiaceae bacterium; assembly: GCA_035302965.1. Taxonomy (GTDB): domain Bacteria; phylum Pseudomonadota; class Gammaproteobacteria; order Burkholderiales; family Burkholderiaceae_B; genus DATGSD01. The sequence continues at coordinate 522 of DATGSD010000220.1, forward strand.
GCCATTGTGGTGCTCGAAAACATTTATCGTCATATCGAAGAAGGCAAGCCTCGGTTTGAAGCCGCTTTGTTGGGTATTCGCGAGATTGCCTTCGCTGTTATCGCCATGACCCTAACCCTGGTAACGGTTTATGCGCCTTTAGCCTTTGCTACGGGTCGGACCGGGCGCTTGTTTATTGAATTTGCGCTAACGTTAGCGGCAGCCGTGGGTGTGTCGGGCTTTGTGGCGTTAACACTAACGCCCATGATGTGTTCTCGTATTCTTAAGCCGCAAACTAGCCAAGGTCGTTTATACAATCTAATCGAACGATTTTTAGTGGCATTAACGGCTCGCTATCGAGGTAGTTTGCTAATTGCGTTGCGACACCGTGCTGTAGTTTTGGTTTTGGGGGTGTTGGTGGCGCTTGCTAGTGTTGTGTTGTTTAAAACTGTTAAAAGCGAGCTGGCCCCGATCGAAGACAGAGGCGTGGTTTTTGGCGTGTTAACAGCTCCGGATGGCGCCACGCTCGATTACACCTTAGAAACTGTTGGTGAGATCGAAGACCTTTACGAACAAATTCCTGAAGCGCAAAGCTATCAATCGATTATCGGTTTCCCAACGGTTACCGATGGTTTTGCCATTATGCGTTTAAAGCCTTGGTCGGAGCGCACCCGCAGCCAACAAAGCATTGCCGCCGAGTTGCAACCTAAGTTTAATGCGCTGCCTGGCATCCGAGCCTTTCCCGCTAACCCACCGTCGTTGGGGCAGCGAGCAACGTCTAAACCGGTCGAATTTGTCATTATGAGCCAAGCTCCCTATCCAGAAATTGCCGAGATGGTCGGAGCTTATCTCGAAAAATTGCAGCAGTACCCGGGTTTGCAAAATATCGATACCGACTTGCGCTTGAATACACCCGAGTTAAAAGTGCAAGTAAACCGTGACAAACTGGCCGATGTGGGGGTCGATGTCGGCACAGTGGGCCGAACCCTAGAGTCGATGCTAGGTGGGCGTCAGGTAACCCGATTCCGTGATAGCGGCGAGCAGTACGATGTGATTGTTCAAGTAAAAAAAGAAGACCGCAATACGCCCGACGATATTTCCGATATTTACGTTCGAACCCAAAGCGGCGACATGGTGCAGCTATCGAACTTTTTAACCATTACCGAGGGGGTTTCGCCACAATCGTTAAACCACTTTAATCGGTTGCGTGCCGTTATTGTTCAAGCCTCTATTGCCCCAGGCTATGCTTTGGGCGAAGTTCTTGAGCATATGCACACGGTTGCCCAAGAGACTTTGCCACAAACTGTGCAAACCGACCTCGATGGCCAATCGCGCGAATTCCGCGATTCGGCAGGTAGTATGTATTTAGTTTTTGTAATGGCTTTGGCATTTATTTATCTGGTTTTAGCTGCCCAATTTGAAAGCTGGCGCAACCCCTTAATTATTATGTTGTCGGTGCCGCTTTCTATGACAGGTGCTTTGCTAGCACTATGGTTGTCGGGTGGAACCTTATCGATTTATAGCCAAATAGGCCTGGTAACGCTGGTTGGATTAATTACCAAGCACGGTATTTTAATTGTCGAATTTGCGACACAATTGCGCGCCAGCGGCCGCGACATGATCGAAGCCGTCGTCGAAGCCAGTGTTTTACGCTTACGCCCTATTTTAATGACCACAGGCGCCATGGTTTTGGGTACTTTGCCATTAGCGTATGCGACTGGCGCGGGTGCCGAATCGCGTCATCAAATTGGCTGGGTTCTGGTGGGTGGTTTATTGCTTGGTACCGTGCTTACCCTTTATGTGGTTCCGGTAGCCTACACCTTATTAGCCGGGCAGGTGGGTGGCCGCCAAACCGATGCAGCCTCACCGACGCCGGTTAACTAAAGCCAATGGGTTAAGGCTGATGAGTTAAGGCTGATGAGTTAAGCCTGATGAGTTAAACCTGATGAGTTAAACCTGATGAGTTAAGCCTGGTGAGTTGAATCCGGT
>DATGSD010000221.1:0-2005 GCA_035302965.1 Burkholderiaceae bacterium
GCTTGCGACGGCTGATTACGCGTTACGGTTTTCGTTTTCGTTGGCTTCGGAAGGTTCGGTTTGTTCATCACATGGCGCGGTTTCGGGCGCAGCGTCATCTGTTTTGATGAATCGGGCTTCAACTTCTAGGGCCAACTCGTCGTAACGAAGCAAATCGATAATAACGTTTTGGCCTTTTTCGAGGGCGGGTAAGCTAGGCAGTTTAATAACCAAGGGGGCGCAGTTTAAACGAACCAAATCGTCACGGATAACCGTCGCTTGAACCTGGCGCAGGTTTTGCTGTTGCAGCCACCGCAAGCACCAGTAGCGTTCGATTTCGCGTTGGAATTCGGCCCAGCTAGCATACTGCGAGTCGAAGGCGCCAATAATGGCGAATAAGTCGGCTTCTTTGGGCTTAAAGGGGGCTGCTAATCGAGCAGAGACGCCATGCTTAGCGGCCGCGATAATCTGCCACTGGTTAATTAGGTCGATGTAACGCCGTAGGGGCGATGTTGCCCAAATGTATTGCGGTACACCGATGGTGTCGTGTGGCAAAGGGTGGGTTGTCATGCGAACCCGCCCGCCTTGTTGAGAACGGTAAACACCCGGAACATCGTGTTGTGCCAGAAGCTTACCCCACTGATTATTCGCGAAAATCATATATTCGGCAATGAGTCGATCGAGTGGGGCGTTGCGATGTCGTGGGGTTAAACGCACGAGGCTGTCGGGGTCGTCTGGCGGGCCTTCGAGGGCAAAGGTATATTCGGTGCGCAGATTATTTTCAGGTCGTCCGCGATGTGCTTCGCGTTCTTGTCCTAAATGACAGGCGTAGGCCCATAAAGGGCGTAACCACTCGGCATAAGGAAGCGTTTGGCTGGCATCGTTAAGCGCTTCTTCGGTAACCAAATCGCTAAGCTCGTCTGAACGCAGGTTCTCTTGCACAATGATTTGTTCGAGCCGAGTCTCGGTTTCGAGTAGTTCGCCAGACTCGATATTGACGGTTGCATAGAGCGATAACGCTGGTTTGGCTGTTTGAGCATCTAGCGAGCATTGCTCGATAAGTGCTTCGGGCAACATTGGTATTTTTTGGCCGGGCATATAAACCGTAGACATCCGCGCACGTGCAATTTCGTCGAGTTCGCTACCACGTTGAATTAAAAGGCCCGGAGCTGCAATATGGACGCCAATGCGGTAAACGCTTTCTGCCACCGGGCTTACCGACAGCGCGTCGTCAACTTCGGTTGTATCGGCGTCGTCAACCGAATAAGCCGTAACGTCGGCTAAGGGCAGCCCGTCAGGAATTTTAACTTGGCTAAAGCTAGGAAAATCGGTGCCCTTCGGAAAGTGCGTATTAAAAAAACGTTCTCGCATCAAGGCCAATGGGTGGGACCAAGCTTTTAGGTTCAGCATGAGCTGCTCGGGTGTGCAAGCGAGTTGCTGCACCGCTTGGTTAAACGCTTTATATTCGAGCGAGTTTTTGTCTGGCGAAAACAGTAAGGCCTGTTTTTGCTGGCCGATTGCCTCTGGCATTTGACCGGCAAGCAAAGCGTCTACCCATTCTTGTTGCAGCGCTTCTTCTTGACGTCGCTTTTCTTGGGCGGCCAAAGCGGCCTCAAGAATGTCGGGAGGTGCAGCCCGATAACGACCACGCCCGCGGCGGTGGAAATAAATGGGCGCATTTTGTAGGGCAAAAATTAAAGCGGCTTGCTGAACCGCGCTTGGTTGCGGGCCATAATAGTCGCTAGCTAATTCTGTGGCGTCAAAATCGTCTTTTGGGGCAAATTCCCATAAAAAAGGGATGTCGATGTCGTTAGCCAGTGCGTGAGCTTCTTCGAGCAATTGCTCGGGCTCCGGTGTTGAGAATGTTAATAAAACGTTATTACGTCTAATTTTGCTGCGCCGGCCGCTTGCCGCTTCTACCTGTAAGGTTGCTTCAGCTTCAGAAAAGATTTTTTCGGCTTTGAACGAGCCACTGTCTTCAAAGAGAACATACATAATTATTTAGAGCGGTTCACAAAAAATTGAT
>DATGSD010000222.1:0-9713 GCA_035302965.1 Burkholderiaceae bacterium
CACGCACAAAAGTGCCAGTGGCTATGTGGCCGATTGGCAAAGCGAGTGCTGTAATTCGCACAGTACTCCCTGACGAAGAGCGCCATCGCCGATAGCTAACTCTGTAAGGTCAAACACCTGAAAGGCGGCTAGCAAGATGGCTAGGCCGCCGGGTAATACAGGTACTCGAGTTGGTTTAATGCCGGGCAGATTTTCAACCGCGACTTTTTTGTCACGAATTAACTGTTGACGTAAGCGATTTAAGCCGCTTTCTGTAATTGGGCCCTTGGCCCAACCTTTGTGTTGCAAAATCGCGCTAACCCCTTTGGCTGTTCCTGAGCTGCCATAGGCTGTTGCCCAAGTGTGTTTTTTATAAGCTGCGGCGATTGTTTTAAATTGTTGTTGCGCTGCTAATTGCGCCAGCTCTAGCCGCGTAGCATTAATTTTGGCATTTGGGAAAAACCGCTGACTAAGTGTTGCACAACCCAAGGCTAAAGAATTGGCCACCAGGGGTTCGGTGCCGTGTCCAAGTACTACTTCGGTAGAACCGCCTCCAATATCAATAATTAGTCGATTGCTGTTACTGGGTTTTAGGCCATAACTAACCCCTTTGTAAATCAAGCGGGCCTCGTCGAGGCCCGAAATAATTTCTATTGGGTGGCCTAAGGCTTGTTCGGCTTCTTTAAGAATGGTATTAGCATTTTTGGCGATGCGAAAGGTATTGGTAGCAACGGCCAAAATGCGGTCGCTGGGCAGATTTTTGAGGTGTTTCCGGAATAAACGCAATACCTTAGTAGCGCGCCCGATGGCAGCGTCGTCGAGTTCGCCTTTGCTGTTTAAGCCTTGTGCAAGATGTACCGGCTCGTGTAAACGTAAAACGATGTCGATTGGCCCTTCTGGCTGAGCTGAATTTAAGCGGCCTATCGACAGCCGAAAACTGTTTGACCCAAGATCAACTGCCGCGAGCTGCTCATTCATGCGAAGCGCCTTATGGGTAGGTAGTTACCGTAGGGTTTATAAAACACTGTGTTGATTTCGTCTAAGCCTAGCGCTTTGTAGCTTAAGGGTAAAGCCTGCAGAGCGCGTGAAAATGCGTGTTGTTACGCGATCTGCCAAAATAGAGGTGTCGCGTGCCGAGATAAGTTATTGTAAATAGCTCTGGAGAGTGCTTGATGACTGTAACAAAAGACGCCGAACCGCGCCTACTAAATCGTGAGCTGTCTCTGCTCAAGTTTAACGAGCGTGTGCTATTAATGGCACAACACCCCGACACGCCCTTACTCGAACGGTTGCGTTATTTGTGCATTGTCAGCTCGAATTTAGACGAGTTTTTTGAAATTCGTATTGCCAGCCTTAAAGAGCAGCTAGCGCGTCAACCTAATGTCGTTGGCGTTGACGGCATGACTCCGCTCGAGGTATTTAACGAAGTACAGCACAAAGCGCGGCGTTTAGTCGATCAGCAAAATCGTTTGTTAATCGATGATGTGTTACCCGCCTTGGCACAAGAGGGCATCCGACTTGAGAACCCTGCCCACTGGACACCAGCGCACCAGGCTTGGGCACACGAGTTGTTTTTGCAAGACATTATGCCCATGCTCACGCCAATTGGGCTCGATCCGGCCCATCCATTTCCGCGCGTTTATAACAAAAGCCTTAATTTTATTGTTTCGCTAAGCGGCGACGATGCTTTTGGTCGCAAGGGCACAATTGCCATTGTGCAAGCACCCCGAGCCTTGCCGAGGCTTATTCATGTTCCTTTAGGGGTTGCCGATACTCCGTATAGCTATGTTCTGTTATCGACGTTAATTCGTACCTTTGTTAGCGAATTATTTCCGGGCATGGAAGTCCATGGCTGCTACCACTGGCGGGTTACGCGCAATAGCGATCTATTTGTTGATGAAGAAGAAATCACCAATTTACGCATTGCTTTACAGGGCGAGCTATCGCAGCGCAACTTTGGTGCAGCTGTACGACTCGAGGTTGATCGTTCGATGCCGGCCGAGTTGGTCTCGTTTTTGCAAAACGAGTTCTCTTTAGCCGATAACGACACCTATGAAGTGCTTGGGCCGGTCAACTTAACGCGCTTGTTAACGCTTTGCAATTCAATTGATCGCCCCGATTTATTGTTTCCACATTTTCAGCCGCGCAGTTACGCGCCGTTTGAGCGTTTAGAAAGCCCCGAAGAGGTCTTCGATGCTATTGCGCAACGCGATCATCTTTTACACCATCCTTACCAGTCATTTCAGCCAGTAATCGACTTTTTAACTGCTGCTGCCCACGACCCTAATGTGGTGGCGATTAAACAAACCATTTATCGTACTGGTGAAGATTCTGAATTAATGGGTTTATTGGTTGCGGCGGCCAAGGCAGGTAAAGAGGTTACCGTTATTGTCGAACTCATGGCACGCTTCGATGAGCAAACCAATATTAACTGGGCCGCTAAGCTAGAAGCAGCGGGCGTTCACGTTAGCTATGGCGTGGTAGGCCATAAAACACATGCAAAAATGGTTTTAGTGCTGCGCCGCGAACACGGTAAAATTCGGCGCTATGGCCATTTAAGTACGGGTAATTACCATCCGGCTACAACTAAACTGTATACCGATTTTGGCCTGTTAACGGCTTGCCCACAGGTTTGCCACGATATGGATAAGGTATTTAGTTTGTTAACCGGTTTAGGTCGTCGGCGCGAGCTCGAAGTGTTGTTGCAATCGCCGTTTACCTTGCATCAGCGCATGTTAGACGCCATTAATTTTGAAGCAAAACAGGCCAGGGTGGGTAAAAAAGCCCGCATTATGGCTAAAATGAACGCTTTGCTTGAGCCCGTTATTATCGATGCCTTATACGAGGCTAGCAAGGCTGGCGTTAAAATCGATTTAATCGTGCGCGGTGCTTGCGCCTTACGGGCGGGGGTTGTGGGCTTATCCGAAAACATCCGCTTGCGCTCTATTGTTGGTCGTTTTCTTGAGCACGCCCGCGTTTTTTATTTTTACGCAGCAGGCGCTGAAAATGTTTATTTGTCATCGGCCGATTGGATGGATCGCAACTTCTTTCGGCGCGTCGAACTTGGCGTGCCTATTGCGGCCAAACCGCTTAAAAAGCGCGTAATTTACGAGGCCTTTACCTTGGCCTTAAAAGACAATCAATTGGCGTGGCGTGCTTTGCCCGACGGTAGTTACTCACGTATAAAAGCGCGGGGCTCGGCCTTTAACCTTCAAAGCTATTTAATGCAATGGGCCGGAGAATCGCCTAAACTCGCTGCAGCGCCCGAAAAAGCGCTGTCATAAGTTTGTCATATTTGCGGGTTACGATTAACGCTCCGTTATACGCAGTTGTGCCAATTTTTATTCGCATCGGTTTTAAAAACGATTCCTTTATGGCTAAACAGTTTATAGCTCGTGCCATTGTTGCTGTTGGGGCAGGCTTATTGGGCTTATCGGTTCAAGCAGCAAGTATTATGGGTGTCACTGGGGCAGGGGCATCGTTTCCGTATCCGGCCTATGCAAAGTGGGCGTCTATATATCACAAAGAAACGGGCGTACGGGTTAATTATCAATCGATTGGTTCGGGTGGTGGCCAGCAGCAAATTATCACTGGCACTGTCGATTTCGGCGCATCCGACGACCCCATGAGTGGGGATAGCCTAAAAAAAGAAAACTTATTGCAATTTCCTGCTTTAGTGGGGGGTATTGTTCCGGTACTTAATGTGCCAGGTATCAAGCCCGGGCAACTTAAGCTTAACGGTACCTTGTTGGCCGATATTTTCTTGGGCAAAATTACGCGCTGGAATGATCCGGCCTTGTTAGCTTTAAACCCTAATTTAGCCTTGCCCGACGAATCTATCATTGTTGTTCACCGCTCCGATGGCTCGGGTACCACATTTAACTTTAGCCATTATTTAGCCCAAGTTTCTACCGACTGGAAAAACACCGTTGGTGTGGGTAAGGCGGTTAAATGGCCAACTGGCCATGGTGGTAAGGGCAACGAAGGGGTTGCCGCTTATGTTCAGCAATTAAAAAACACCATTGGCTATGTCGAATTTGCCTATGCTACGCAAAACCAGTTGGCGTGGGCGCAGTTGCAAAACCGCGCGGGCAATTTTGTTCAGCCCTCGGTTGAAAGCATTTACGCGGCTGCCCAAACGGCCGATTGGTTGTCACAACCAGGCATGGGAGTGGTCTTAACCAATGTAGCCGGCGATGCGGCTTGGCCAATTAGTGCGGCTACCTTTATCTTGTTGCCTAAGCGGCCACGCCGCCCAGCAGCGGCCTATCAAGTAATGGCCTTTTTTAATTGGGCATTTGAGCATGGGGCTGACGTGGCACGCGAGCTCGAATACATTCCTATGCCCGATAACGTGGTGTCACTTATTAAAAAACGTTGGCACGACGAAATCCGTAACCACGAGGGCGAGGCCATTTGGCCGTTATCGTCTACGGTTGCGCCTAGCGACTCTGCTCACCCTTGAGAAAATTGCCTAGCCCCATGATCGATATCGCGTTTCGCAATCTTACTCGTCTATTTGCCTTTTTCGTCTTTCTTTTATTAGCCGGCATTATTCTCTCCTTAGTTCATGGCAGCTGGGAAACCATCACGGTCTTTAATTGGCGGTTTTTATTCGATGCCAATTGGGATCCGGTTAATAACCAATATGGAGCCTTAGTACCTATTGTTGGTACTTTGTTGTCATCGTTTATTGCCCTTGTAATTGCTGTGCCGGTGTCGTTTGGCATTGCGATGTTTTTAACCGAGCTATCGCCGCGTTGGTTAAAACGCCCATTAGGCATTGCCATCGAAATGTTAGCGGCTATTCCGTCAATTATTTATGGCATGTGGGGCTTGTTTGTTTTTGTACCTATTTTTCAGACGTGGGTGCAGCCGGCTTTAATTCGTTTTTTTGCACCAATACCGGTACTCGATCAGTTATTTGCAGGGCCGCCCTTTGGTATTGGTATTTTTACTGCGGGCTTGGTGTTATCCATCATGATCATCCCGTTTATAGCGGCTGTTATGCGCGATGTTTTCGATTTGGTCCCCCCAATGCTTAAAGAGTCGGCCTATGGTTTGGGCGGCACCACCTGGGAAGTGATGTGGAAAGTTGTGCTGCCCTATACCCGAAACGGGGTTATAGGCGGCATTATGCTGGGTTTAGGGCGCGCTTTGGGTGAAACCATGGCGGTTACCTTTGTAATAGGTAACGCGTTTGTGCTGCCTTCATCGCTATTTTCGCCGTCCAACTCGATTGCGTCGGCTTTAGCTAACGAGTTCAACGAGGCCGGTGGTTTGCAAAAGTCGGCTTTGCTCGAGCTTGGCTTAATTTTGTTCTTAATCACAACGATTGTGTTAGCCCTCTCTAAGGTTTTGGTTTATCAGCTTGCAAAAACCGAGGGTAAAAGCGCGTAAATGGCTTAATTTTGCTTATGCTTAACCCCGAATCGCTAGTCACCGTTAAAAACCCCGTTTATCGGCGCCGCCGCCGCTTTAACCGCTTTATGCTGGCTTTGTCGGCGTTCGCGGTGGCATTTGGCTTGTTTTGGTTGTTTTGGATTATTCTCACCTTGCTTTATAAGGGTGGGGCGTCTATTAATTGGGCTTTGTTTAGCCAAACCACACCGGGGCCTGGCGATGCCGGTGGATTGCTTAACGCTATTGTCGGCAGTTTAATGATGACGGCCGTGGCCACGCTTATCGGTACGCCAGTGGGTATTCTGGCGGGCACGTATTTGGCTGAATATGGGCAACGGGGCTGGTTGGCACCGGTTACGCGCTTTTTAAACGACGTTTTATTATCGGCTCCGTCGATTGTTATCGGCCTTTTCATTTATGCGGTTTATGTGGCACGGGTTGGGCATTATTCGGGTTGGGCCGGTGCATTTGCCCTAGCCATTTTGGTTATTCCGGTGGTGGTGCGTTCCACCGACAATATGTTGTTGCTGGTTCCGAATAGTTTGCGCGAGGCCGCGGCAGCCTTAGGGTGTCCGCAGTGGCGCATTGTGGTTTTTATTTGTTATCGGGCGTCGCGCTCGGGCATTATTACGGGTGCCTTGCTTGCCATTGCCCGTATTGCTGGCGAAACAGCTCCCTTACTGTTTACCGCTCTAAACAACCAGTTTTTATCGCTTAATATGAACGAACCTTTGGCTAACTTACCCGTGGTTATTTTCCAGTATGCCGCAAGCCCCTTTGCCGATTGGAATCATTTGGCTTGGGCAGGCGCTTTATTAATTACTTTGGTGGTGTTGGCCATCAATATTTCTGCTCGGGTGTTTTTCAAACGATAATTATGACGATCACTCAATCAGGCGAGCGAGTTAAGCTCGAAGTTAAAAATTTAAGTTTTTATTACGGCGAGTATCAAGCCCTTCGCAATGTCAATATGTCGATACGCGAAAACAAGGTAACTGCCTTTATTGGCCCCTCGGGCTGTGGCAAATCTACTTTGTTACGTACTTTTAACCGCATGTACGAACTCTATCCGGGACAGCGTGCCGAAGGACAAATCTTGCTCGATGGACAAGATTTATTAACTTCGCGCATGGATATTTCTTTAATTCGTGCCAAAGTTGGCATGGTCTTTCAAAAACCCACACCGTTTCCCATGAGTATCTACGACAACATCGCGTTTGGCGTGCGTTTATACGAGCGCCTTAGCAAGGGCGAGATGGATGAGCGTGTCGAGTGGGCCTTAACAAAGGCGGCCTTGTGGGATGAGGTTAAAGACAAACTCGATCAAAGTGGTAATGGTTTGTCGGGTGGCCAGCAGCAGCGCCTTTGTATTGCACGAGGGGTTGCCATTAAGCCCGAAGTTATATTGCTCGACGAGCCATGCTCGGCTCTAGATCCTATTTCGACCGCGAAAATCGAAGAACTTATCACCGAGCTAAAGTCTGATTACACCGTGGTTATTGTCACTCATAACATGCAGCAAGCCGCACGCTGTTCCGATTACACGGCTTATATGTATTTAGGCGAGCTAATGGAGTTTGGCGAAACCGATACGATTTTCGTGAAGCCTGCACGTAAAGAAACCGAAGATTACATCACGGGGCGTTTTGGCTAACATCGCTTTTAGCAAATTATTTATTTTCTGCTATAATGCTTTCTTTCATTTGGCGGCTAATAAAAAGTTTTTAGCTGGTCAATATCTGTCGGGGCGTGGCGCAGCCTGGTAGCGCATCTGGTTTGGGACCAGAGGGCCGGAGGTTCAAATCCTCTCGCCCCGACCAAAAAACACATTAAGCGCGGCCTTTTCTTGGTTCGCGCTTTTTTGTTTCTTGTATATTTAGCTAGGCACATTTTTTGCTTGTTGGCTTATTGGGGCTAGCCCTTCGTCTTGCAAACTACTTGTTAATTATGCGGTGGCGTACTATATAGTGATAGTGTTTTGTTCTCTTAGCCCTCACCGCCACTCATGTCAAAAACACCCTCTCAGCCTATAAGCCCCGATACGCTTCCCGATAATTACGATTTTTCTGCGCAAGTTGGCCATTTATTGCGCCGTGCCTATCAACGACATGTGGCAGTCTTTCAGCAGCTTATGCCCGATGAGCAGCTTACCGCTGTGCAATTTGTGGTGCTGTGCGCCGTTAAAGAATGTGGGGCGTGTTCGTTAAGCCATATTGTTAAACGCACCGCTATCGACCAAGCAACCGTGCGTGGCATTATCGAGCGCTTAAAATCACGAAAATTACTAAAAGTAGGGCACGATAAAACCGACCGTCGGAAAGTGCAGGTTAGCCTTACCCCTGAAGGGCAAAAACTAGTCGACCAGCTTGTGCCACATGCCTTCGAGATTACTGAAGAAACGGTTAAAAACTTTAACCCAGCCGAACGGGTAGCCCTGGTGTATTTACTTAAAAAAATGTTTGAGGGCGATGACAGCTAGATTTCTATCGTGCGTGGTGCCAAGGGTTTACCCTGAAGTATCGCGTGAGTTTCAAATAAATTCGTTAATTTACCCTAATGGTTGCGCAACTATTATCATGTGTACGCTATAAGTTTTGCGATGTTAATTTTTTTGTTGGTTTTCGAGATATTCGCTTGAAACCAATAAAAATCGAGTTAACAGGCGTTAACTCGTGTAAAAGCCGGCCTAAATATGGCCGGTTTTTTTATTGATCAAGGGTTTATCCCTATGAGTGAAGTGCTTTACCCGCAAAAAAACCGTGTGTACACTTCAATTCGAGGTGTAATTCATTCTGTCACTGCTGGGGCGAAAAAGCTGTCAACAAAACCCCTGCAATTACCAAGGAATTTCCTATGAGAGGCCTAAAATTTTGTACCGCTCTGGTTGGCGCAGCGCTTAGTGTTGCTTTGTCGTCTGGCGCCGTCGCTCAAGAAACCATCAAAATTGGCGAAATTAATAGCTATAAAACCCAGCCTGCTTTCCTAGGGCCCTATAAAAACGGGATGGAGCTGGCTATCGAGCAAATCAATAAAAAAGGAGGCGTTAAGGGTAAACAACTCGAGCTCATCATCCGCGATGACAACTCTAACCCTGGCGATGCTGTGCGTGCCCTCGAAGAATTACTCACGCGCGATAAGGTCGACATCTTAACGGGTAGTTTTTTGTCTCACGTGGGTTTAGCAGCAACCGATTACGCTAAGCATAAAAAAGTTTTTTTCTTAGCTAGCGAGCCGCTTACCGATAAAATTGTTTGGTCCGACGGTAACCGTTACACCTTCCGCCTGCGCCCATCTACCTATATGCAGGTCAAAATGCTTGTGCCCGAAGCCGTCAAAATGAATAAAAAGCGTTGGGCTATTGTGTATCCCAACTACGAGTACGGTCAGTCGGCAGCCGAAACCTTTAAAACCCTCATGAAAGAGGCGCAACCCGATATCGAGTTCGTTGCCGAGCAAGCCACACCCTTAGGTAAGGTCGATGCGGGCAGTGTTATTCAGGCGCTTTCCGAAGCGAAACCCGATGCCATTTTCAACGTCCTGTTCCAGGCCGACTTAGCCAAATTCGTGCGGGCCGGTTCGCAGCGTAACTTCTTCGACGATTTATCGGTGGTTAGCTTGCTGTCTGGCGAGCCCGAGTATCTCGACCCCCTAGGCGAAGAAACGCCCGAGGGTTGGGTTGTTACCGGCTATCCTTGGTACGCCATCGATACACCCGAGCACAACGAGTTCCTTGAAGCCTACCAAGAAAAGTTCAACGACTATCCGCGTTTAGGCACTATTGTTGGTTACGGTGCCATTATGTCGCTGGCCGCAGGTATGGAAAAAGCCAAGTCGCTTGATGCCGAAGACATGATCGAAGCTTTCCGAGGCCTCGAACTTATGTCGCCCTTTGGCCCCATAAAATACCGCGAAATCGACCATCAAGCCACTTTGGGTGCTTACGTGGGTAAAACCACTAAAAAAGATGGTAAAGGCATCATGACCGATTTCGTTTACATCGATGGCGCCGATGCTCAGCCCACCGACGAAGAAGTCCGTCAGTGGCGTCCGGCCGAAGCGATGAAATAAACCGCAAGTTTATAGCGTCGATTCTATCGATTCGGGTTTTGGGCAGCGCGGCTTTGCTGCTCAAAACCTTCAGCGCTAAGCGAAGCTTTTTTGGCTCGCTTAGGGTTTTGGGCTAGCGCCCTAAACCGCTAATTTAGCTGCAAGCATTTACCAAAAATACTCAGTAAAACGCTTGCAAAGGGTGTAAGAACTCATGGAATTCTCGGGTCTTATCGTTCAGTTTTTAAACGGGCTGGCCGAAGCATCATCGCTGTTTTTAGTGG
>DATGSD010000223.1:0-2163 GCA_035302965.1 Burkholderiaceae bacterium
AGCGCTTACCGGCCCTACACCATAAGGTTATGTAAGATCCAAAGCTTCTAGCGAAGCCATTATTCGTGTCGCAATTCATGAAAATTATTCATCCTGTTAGTAGTGCTTTCACTGCAAGTAGCGCTCTGGGCGCCGCCAAAACAACGTTGCTCGAGCCCTGGGGGCTTAGCGAAAATCACTTATCTGGGGCGCTGGCAACTATAGCGTCGCGTCAAATCGATTATGCCGACTTATATTTCCAATTTTCACGTAACGAAAACTGGAGTCTAGACGAGGGCATCGTCAAGGCGGGTAGTTACGGCATCTCACAGGGGGTTGGTGTACGAGCCATCAGCGGAGAAAAAACAGCTTTTGCGTATTCCGACGCACTAACTTCGGAGGCGATACAGTCGTGTGCGCAAACAGTCCGAAGTATTGCGCATCAGGGCAATCAGCAAAAGCCGATTCAGCTTGCGTCGTCTACGCAGGCCGCGTCGCTCTACACACCCAACGATCCGGTAAGCAGCCTTGGTGCAGCCGATAAGGTTGCTCTGCTCGAGCGTCTCGATCAATTAGCCCGTGCTGCCGATCCGCGCATTGTGCAGGTAATGGCTGGCCTTGGCGCCGACTACGATGTGGTACTTATTGCCACTAGCGATGGTCGCTTATCGGCCGATATCCGGCCGCTTGTGCGCTTGTCTATCACGGTTATTGCCGAAAAAAATGGTCGGCGTGAGGTCGGGAATTCGGGTGGCGGTGGACGGGTCGATTTGGCCTACTTTACCGACGAACTATTACAGCATTATGTTAACGAGGCGGTTCATTCGGCGTTAATTAACCTAGAAGCCGCTCCAGCTCCGGCCGGCGAGATGACAGTGGTTTTAGGGGCTGGGTGGCCCGGTATTTTGTTGCATGAAGCGGTTGGCCATGGTCTTGAGGGCGACTTTAACCGCAAAGGCACCAGTGTGTTTAGTAACCGCATTGGCGAGCGTGTTGCCGCTCCCGGAGTTACGGTAGTCGATGACGGCACAATTTCTAACCGGCGGGGTTCTCTGAATATCGACGATGAGGGCAACCCAACCCAACGTAATGTGCTTATCGAAGACGGCGTGCTTAAAGGTTATATGCAAGACCATTTAAATGCCGGCTTAATGGGGGTGCCGGTTACGGGTAATGGTCGGCGCGAGTCGTTTGCTCACGTACCGATGCCACGCATGACGAATACCTATATGCTTGCTGGCCAACATAGCCCCGAAGAAATTATCGCCTCAGTTAAAAATGGCTTGTATGCGGCTAATTTTGGGGGCGGGCAAGTCGATATCACTAGTGGTAAGTTTGTTTTTTCAGCCTCTGAGGCCTATCGCATCGAAAATGGCAAGCTCACGCAACCTGTAAAAGGAGCAACCCTTATTGGCAACGGTGCCGATGCGTTAAATCGAATCCAATTAATTGGTAACAACCTCGAGCTCGACTCGGGCGTTGGCACTTGCGGCAAAGATGGGCAAAGCGTGCCGGTTGGTGTGGGTATGCCTACCGTTCGCATCGATGGCTTAACGGTTGGGGGCACGGCTTAATAAGCTTTAGATGCGCTTTTAGTTACAACGCTTTTACCTCCTTTGTCGCCAAGCTTTGCCTTGGTCGATTCTTGCTAAGGCCTCTGGGGCTAACGTTCCAGAGGCTTTTTGCCGTTAATTTTCCGTGAACCACCTCAGAGTAACTAGGGCAACGATTATCTTGACACGAATCATTCATTAGCTTATCATTTCACCTCAAACTAATTTTTTGAGATTGGTCTATGAATAATTCTGTTGAGGCACAAGAGTACGATCTGCGTATTTTGCGCGCTTTGCGCCGCATTACACGCTCGATTGCCCTGCATTCGCGCCAGTTGGCAGCTTGCAGCAACATTACAGCGCCTCAACTCGTTTGCTTAGGGGCCATTATCGAAAGAGGCCCTATTACCGCTACAGAACTCAGCCGGAAAATGCATGTCAGTGCCAGCACGGTGGTCGGTATACTCGATCGCCTCGAAGGCAAGGGCTTAATTCACCGAGAGCGCGGTCGCCAAGATCGTCGCATCGTTTACATCTCGGCAACCCCCGAAGGGCGCGAGCTCGCTCGTGTTACGCCTTCGCCTTTGCAAGAAAAGCTGTCCGAAGCATTAAACCGTCTGCCCGAACTCGA
>DATGSD010000224.1:0-9076 GCA_035302965.1 Burkholderiaceae bacterium
GCTTAAAAAGCAGTTTATGCAAAATCATCGCATCGGCCACGTCAGAGACATGGAATTCGTCGAAACAAATTAATTGAAAACGGCGCGCGAGACGGCGTGCGACCTCATCGAGCGGGTCTTGTTCACCTTTTAAACTGCGCATCTGTTGATGGACCTCACGCATGAATTCGTGAAAGTGCAAACGAACTTTGCGCGTAATGGGTACCGTAAGATAGAAGGCGTCCATTAAAAAACTTTTACCCCGCCCCACGCCGCCCCAAAAATATACGCCACGTGGTGGCTCGGGACGCCGAAAGAAATTACGCAAAGGGCGTGCGCGAATTTTTTGATAACTTTGCCAATCGTTGTAAAGGGTTTGTAAACGATCTACGGCAGCTTGCTGCGCCGCATCGGCTTGAAACCCTTTTTCGTCGAGGGCTTCTTGATAGTATTCGCGAACATTCATAAATGAAAAACAAAAGAAAAAAGGGGCATTGCACCCCTTTTTTAACCTAACACTTTACTGCCGCCGTATTAACAACAAAGCCGCTAACACGACGTGCTTAGCAATAAACAATTAAAAGTTACGGGCACGCTGATCGACGGCTAGCGCTGCTTCTTTAACTGCTTCAGATAAGGTTGGGTGGGCATGGCAAATGCGAGCGATATCTTCGGCAGCACCGCGGAATTCGAGAATGGTGACTGCTTCAGAAATAAGTTCGGAGGCAGAAGGCCCAATAATATGAACACCTAAAACCTCGTCGGTTTTGCTATCGGCCAAAATTTTTACAAAGCCATCGGTGTTACCTAATGAGCGAGCCCGGCCATTTGCCATAAATGGAAAAGACCCGACACGGTAATCGATACCCGCGTTTTTGAGCTGCTGTTCGGTTTGCCCAACCCAGGCGATTTCGGGTGAGGTGTAAATAACATTGGGTATGGTTGCGTAATTAACGTGGCCATGCTCGCCGGCAATGCGTTCGGCAACGGCAACACCCTCTTCTTCGGCCTTATGCGCAAGCATGGGGCCACGCACTACATCGCCAACAGCCCAAACATTGGTTAAATTGGTTTTGCACTCGTCGTCGACAACCACAAAACCGGCCTCATCGCGCTTAAGCCCGATGTCTTCGGCACCTAAACCATCGGTATAAGGTACACGGCCAATAGATACGATAAGGCGATCGACTTTTAATGTTTGTTCGTTACCTTCGGCGTCGGTATACGGAACCTTTACGCCCTTGTCGGTGGTTTTAATTTCGCCGGTTTTAACGCCGGTTTGAATGTTTAAGCCCGACTTTTTAAACAGCTTTAAGGCTTCAGCACTAACTTGTTGGTCGACGACCGGTAAAAACTGTTCGGCGGCTTCGAGCAGAGTAACTTCGGCCCCTAGTCGGTGCCAAACACTGCCTAGTTCGAGGCCAATTGCACCGGCACCAATTACGCCAAGCTTTTTAGGAACAGATGGGATACGTAAAGCGCCGTCGTTAGAGAGGATACGCTCTTCGTCAAAGTTTAAGCCAGGGAGCGCACGAGGCTCGGAACCCGTAGCGATAATTACATGACGCGCAACTAACGACTCGTTTGTTTGCCCAGAAACCTCAATTGACCAGCCGCCATCAACGCTGGCGTTAAGCTTGCCTTGACCATGGAAAAAAGTAACTTTATTTTTTTTAAAAAGATATAAAATGCCGTCGTTGTTTTGCGAAACAACAGTGTCTTTACGCCCGAGGAAGGTATCGATATCGAGGCTGGCCCCTTTTAACTTAATACCATGAGACGCTAAATGCCCCTTTGTGTACTCGAAGTACTCGGACGACTGCAACAACGCTTTTGAGGGAATGCAACCCACATTGGTACACGTTCCGCCCGGTGCCGGAGCGCCTTTGCTATTGCTGGCCGCATCGATACACGCGGTAGATAGACCAAGTTGTGCTGCTCGGATGGCCGCAATATAGCCACCTGGCCCCGCGCCAATAACTACTACGTCGAATTGTTTTGCCATTTCAGATTACTTTAAAAGTTAGTGGGTTCCGCTTGCGGCAATCGGCAACTAAACGCCGACTGCCGCAGCCGCCTTCAAAAAGAGTTAAACGTCGAGTAACAAGCGCTGTGGGTCTTCGAGGGCTTCTTTCATGGCCACCAACGATAAGACCGCTTCACGACCATCGATGATTCGGTGATCGTACGACAGCGCGAGGTAGTTCATTGGGCGAATGACGATCTCGCCATTTTCGACGACAGGACGCTCTTTGGTTGCGTGAATACCTAAAATGGCAGATTGTGGCGGGTTGATAATAGGCGTAGACAGCATGGAACCGAAAACACCGCCATTGGAAATAGAGAAAGTACCACCAGTGAGCTCGTCGAGGGTAAGTTTGCCGTCGCGTGCGCGAGCACCGAAGTCGGCGATTTGTCGTTCGATTTCGGCTATTGACAGCTGATCGGCGTTACGCAATATAGGTACTACCAAACCGCGAGGACTACCCACGGCAATACCAATGTCGAAGTAGCCATGATAGATGATGTCTTTGCCATCGACTGAAGCGTTGACGATGGGGTATTTTTTGAGTGCTGCAACCGCTGCTTTAACAAAAAACGAAGTAAAGCCAAGCTTAATACCGTGCTCTTGCTCGAACTGGTCGCGATAGCGTTTACGCAAGTCGATAACGGCTTGCATATTAACTTCGTTAAACGTAGTAAGAATCGCATTTTCAGACTGCGACTGAAGCAAGCGCTCGGCAATACGAGCACGTAGACGACTCATGGGTACGCGCTGTTCTGGGCGTCCATCGAGCGAGAAGCTGGTGTCGGCCAAGGGAGCTGGCGCCGCTTTTTTAGCACTGCTAGCATCGGCTTGCAAAGCATCGCCTTTCGTGACCCGACCATCGCGCCCCGTGCCTGTAACGGCTTCTACTTCGATGCCTTTTTCAGAGAGGATTTTTTGTGCGGCTGGTGATGCTACTGATGAGCCAGCAACCTTGCCGGAAGAAGCCGCTGCAGGTGCTGCTGCCTCTGGGGCTGCCGCAGCTTCGGCCTCGGCGGGTTGCTTAGCTTCTACTGAGGGTTTCGCGTCGGTATCGATGCGTGCTAAGACTTCGCCAGAAGTAACGGTTGCACCGTCGGCTTTGACGATTTCGCTTAAAACTCCAGCCGTTGGCGCTGGTACCTCGAGTACCACCTTATCGGTTTCTACCTCGATCAGAATTTCATCGACATCAACAGCTTCGCCTGGTTGCTTTTTCCAGTTAAGCAACGTTGCTTCTGAAATCGACTCGGAAAGCTCTGGAACGAGAACTTCTTGGATTGCCATATTCGTTAATTCCGTTTTTTAAAAAAGTATTTACTTGCTTAGCGTAAAGCCCTTGAAGCGCGATGCAAATGCTTGCTCGAGTAGCTTACGTTGCTGCTCTTGGTGCTTGGATAAATAGCCGACAGCTGGTGACGCCGAAGGCGAGCGTCCGGCATAGCCTAAGCGCTGACCTTCAACCATGTTCTCGTAGAGGTGGTGCTGAATATAAAACCACGGACCTTGGTTTTGTGGCTCGTCTTGTACCCAAATGATTTCGCTAGCATTTGGGTATTTTTTAAGCTCGGCTTGTAAGGCCTTGTGCCCAAAGGGATACAACTGCTCTATGCGCAAAACAGCGATGTCGTCATGCTCGTGTTCGTCGCGGTGGCTGGCTAAATCGTAGTACACGCGGCCCGAGCAAATTAAAACACGCTTAACCCTATCGGGGTTGATGGCCTCGTTGCGTTCGCCGATAACCAGTTGGAATTGACCATTAGCAAGGTCTTCGAGCGGCGAGGTGGCATCGCGATGACGCAGCAGCGACTTAGGCGTGAAAAGAATGAGCGGCTTGCGGAAAGGCCGGATCATTTGACGACGCAGCACATGGAAAATTTGTGCGCTATTAGTGGGCTGCACCAACTGCATATTGTTATCGGCACAAAGCTGCAAGAAACGCTCGATGCGAGCCGAAGAGTGTTCGGGGCCTTGCCCTTCGTAGCCATGCGGCAGCATTAGGGTTAAACCACAACGACGACCCCACTTGGCTTCGCCCGATGAAATAAATTGGTCGATAACAACCTGAGCGCCGTTGGCAAAATCGCCAAACTGGGCTTCCCAAATAGTTAAGGTGTTGGGCTCGGCTGTGGCATAGCCATATTCGAAGCCAACAACAGCTTCTTCGGAGAGAACCGAATCGATAACAGTAAACGGCGCCTGATTGTCGGCCACATGTTGTAAAGGGATATAGACGCCGTCGTCCCAGCGCTCGCGGCTTTGATCGTGCAGAACCGAGTGGCGATGCGTAAACGTGCCACGGCCGGAGTCTTGGCCACTAAGACGAATGGGATAGCCGGATGCCAATAAGGTTGCAAACGCCATGTGTTCGCCCATGCCCCAATCGAGCGGCAACTCGCCTTGGGCCATTTTGCGGCGATCGTTAAGCAGACGCTTAACCAAGGGGTGGACCGTGAAGCCTTCAGGAACCGTAGTGATTTTTTCGCCAATGCGACGCAATTCGGACAACGGTACAGCCGTATCGGCATGGTCGGTCCATTTGGCTGTTAAGAAGGGTGTCCAGTCGGTTGCGTACTTACTTTTGTAATCGGTAAGTACGGGCTCGACGGTACGTTGCCCATCTTCCATGAGCTTGCGGTAATTTTTGACCATTTGGTCGGCTTCGCTTTCGTCGATAACGCCTTGAGCTATTAGCTTGTCGGCATAAAGCTTGCGAGTACCAGGATGCTGCCCAATACGCTTATACATTAACGGTTGCGTGAGCGAAGGTGTGTCTTGCTCGTTGTGCCCAAGCTTGCGGAAACAAACGATATCGACAACAACATCGTGGCCAAACTCGTGGCGAAAATCGAGAGCCAGTTGGGTAACAAAAGCTACGGCTTCTGGGTCGTCGCCGTTAACGTGAAAGACCGGGGCTTCGATCATCTTGACGACGTCGGTGCAATACAGAGTGCTGCGAGAGTCGCGAGGATCAGAGGTTGTAAAGCCAATTTGGTTGTTAATAACAATATGAACCGTGCCGCCGGTACCATAACCACGCGTTTGGGCCATATTAAGGGTTTCCATTACGACACCCTGACCGGCAAACGCCGCATCGCCATGAACTAGAACTGGCAAAACCTGGGAACCTCTGGAATCGTTGCGCCGATCTTGGCGAGCACGAACGCTGCCTTCGACAACCGGGTTAACAATTTCGAGGTGAGACGGATTAAATGCTAGCGATAAATGGACTGGGCCACCACGAGTGGACAAATCGCTGGAAAAACCATTGTGGTATTTGACATCGCCATCGGTGATGTCTTTGGCATATTTGCCTTCGAACTCGGCGAATAAATCGGCGGGCATTTTGCCCATGACGTTGACCAGCATGTTTAAGCGGCCGCGGTGAGCCATGCCAACGACAATTTCTTGTACGCCGATTTCGCCAGCATGGTTGACAAGTTCGTCCATGCACGCGATAAAGCTTTCTCCGCCTTCGAGGGAGAAACGCTTTTGACCCACGTATTTGGTATGTAAGAAGCGCTCGAGGCCTTCGGCTTCGGTAAGTTGCTGCAAAATATTAATTTTGCGCTCGGGTGAGTAATTTGGTGTACCACGAGTTGATTCGAGGCGCTCTTGGATCCAACGCTTGATGGCCGGATCGGAAATATGCATGAACTCGGCACCAATAGTGCGACAGTAGGTTTCGCGTAAAGCCGCGAGCATGTCGCGCATGGTCATGGTGCCAGCTTTGGAAAAATACGTATTGGTAGCTGCGTATGACTGATCGAGATCGGCCTCGGTAAGCCCGTAAGATGCGGGATCGAGCTCGGGGATAATGGGTCGATCGTGACGTTTAAGTGGGTCGAGATCGGCCACTCGAACGCCTAAAGAGCGATACGCCGAAATAAGCGATTGAACATTAACTTGTTTGCTTGCGACCGCTAAATCGGCCTTGGGCGAGCGCGCAACAAAGGTGTTGGCTTTGGCCCGCTGTGCAAACGATTCGATAATAGGCGCATGCGCCTGATCGCGCACGGCTTCTTCGCCATTACTGGCGGGTTGCAACTGAAGTTGGTCGAAATAATTGCGCCAATGTTCGGGCACAGACGCTGGATTATCGAGATAAGATTCGTAGAGGGCTTCTACGTAGGGGGCATTACTTCCGTAGAGGTAGGAAGTAGATAAGAGTTCGGTTTCTGATGACATAGTAGACGCTTCACCTAAGCCGAGTGTTTCACTCGTTTATGATGCAGGACAACCTTCCGCGACACGGCCAGACCGGATAGCGGATAGCGGGGCGAAAGGCATGGTACGACGCCTTGGGTAGCCGTATTATAGTTAGTATACCTACAAAGAGCTCGAATGTAACGCCTTTCGGCGGGAGTCGTAAAAAATCGGAGCGGACTGTGGAAATTTACTAACAAAAGCACAAATTGCTGCGCTGCAGCATGTACAAAATCGTTTGTTTGCGTTAATTAGTTCTATTGAACCAAGTAAATGATCAACAGTAAATAATAAACGTTAAGCTGGCAGAGCTTTTCGATCGCCACCGCGTTTCCTGATGCATCCGATTAGCCAATTAGCCGTTACGATTACTAATGGCTCGATAACCATTACGGTTACTAACAGATAAATGCCGACAGGTTTGTTTCATTTAAAACCCACTTATTAATAATTTAAATTAGCGCTCGGAGCACTTAGCATGACAGATACCGCCGATCTTTCAAAAATGGCACTTAATTACCACGCCCACCCTACGCCCGGAAAAATCTCGGTAACACCAACCAAAACACTCGCTAACCAAGATGATCTTTCTCTGGCTTATTCGCCCGGAGTCGCCTTTGCGAGCATGGCCATTCATGAAGGTGGTGAAGCGGCAGCGGCCATGTACACATCGCGTTCTAATTTAGTTGGTGTGGTAACTAACGGAACCGCTGTTTTAGGCTTAGGGAATATCGGCCCACTTGCCGCCAAGCCTGTTATGGAAGGTAAAGGCTGTCTATTTAAGAAATTCGCTGGCATCGATGTTTTCGATATTGAACTCAACGAAGAAGACCCTGAAAAACTGGTCGAAATTATTGCCGCACTCGAACCCACTTTGGGCGGCGTCAACCTTGAAGACATTAAGGCGCCCGAATGCTTTTACATCGAAAAAGCGCTGCGCGAGCGCTTACGTATCCCGGTTTTTCACGACGATCAGCACGGCACAGCAATTATTTCGGCGGCCGCCATTGTTAATGGTTTAAAAGTCGTCGAAAAAAATCTCGCCGACGTTAAGCTAGTCTGCTCAGGAGCCGGTGCCGCCGCCATTGCCTGTCTTAACCTATTAGTTAGCATGGGCATGACACGCGAAAATATCTTCATGGTCGACTCGCGTGGTGTGGTTTACGAAGGTCGCGACACCGATATGGAGCCTACCAAAGCGCAATACGCACAAAAAACAGAGGCCCGCACACTGGCCGACGTCTGCCAAGACGCAGACATTTTTTTAGGGGTTTCAGCTCCGGGCGTATTAACCCCCGAAATCCTTAAAACCATGGCCGATCAGCCCCTTATTTTGGCCTTAGCTAACCCTGAACCAGAAATCCGTCCAGAAATTGCCAAGTCGGTACGACCCGACTGTATTATCGCTACTGGCCGCTCCGACTACCCCAACCAAGTTAATAACGTCTTGTGCTTTCCGTTTATTTTCCGAGGGGCATTAGATGTGGGGGCAACGGCTATTAACGAAGAAATGAAAATGGCCTGTGTACAAGCAATTGCCGAACTAGCACAAGCCGAACAAAGTGATGAAGTTGCCAACGCTTACGCCGAAGAAGAGCTGCGATTTGGCCCCGACTACCTCATTCCCAAGCCATTTGACCCACGCTTAATTTTAAAAATTGCTCCGGCGGTAGCCCAGGCTGCTATGGATTCTGGCGTGGCAACCCGCCCCATCGACGACATCGATGCCTATCATCAACGCTTAATGAGTGTCGTCTACCATACCGGCCAACTTATGGACCCTCTATTCGTGTTGGCTAAGAACTCGGGTATGCGTGTTATTTATGCCGACGGTGAAGACGAACGGGTACTGCATGCTGCACAAACAATTGTCGATGAAAAAATTGGTTCGCCAATTTTAGTTGGCCGCCCAGCAGTTATCGATATGCGCATTAAGCGTGCCGGTTTACGCTTAGAGATTGGCAAACATATCGAGGTTGTTGATCCTGAAGACGACGACCGCTTCTATGAAACCTGGAGCGCCTATTACCGTTTGCGTGCTCGTCATGGTGTTAGCCCTGAAACCGCTAAGGCCATGATTCGCAAGCACAATACCTTAATTGCTGCCATGTTGTTGCAACGAGGTGATGCCGACGCCATGATTTGTGGTGTCGCCAGCAACTTCATTAACCAGCTGCGTTATGTCGACGAGGTTATTGGCCTCAAAGAAGGGGCCAGTGTTTATGGCGCCATGAATGTATTAATGCTGCCCGACCAAACCTTATTTGTTTGCGACACCCACGTTAACGAAAACCCCACGGCTGAAGAAATTGCCGATATGACTATTCAGGCTGCAGCCGAAGTAAAACGGTTTGGGGTTGTGCCTAAAATTGCTTTGCTGTCGCATTCTAACTTCGGAGATCGTGTAACAGAATCGTCAGCAAAAATGGCGAAAGCGCGGCAACTCCTTCAAGAACGCGCACCCGAACTCGAAATTGATGGCGAAATGCATGCCGATGCTGCGCTATCAGAAAGCATTCGGTTTAGGGCCTTCCCAGATAGCACCTTAAAGGGCCCGGCCAATTTGCTTATTACACCCAACCTCGATGCCGGTAATATTGTTTACAACTTATTAAAGATGACCGGTAGTAAAGGAGTTGCGATGGGCCCAATTTTACTTGGCGCAGCACGACCAGCCCATATTATGACCACCAGCGCAACCGTGCGACGCATTGTTGATATGACGGCTGTCGCCGTGGTTGACGCCCTCGAAGAACAGCAAAGCGTGGCCGGCAAAAAGACAACTTAGCTGGTGACTGGCTGGTGACTGGCTGGTGACTGGCTGGTGACTGGCTGGTGACTGGCTGGTGACTGGCTAGTGACTGG
>DATGSD010000225.1:0-2150 GCA_035302965.1 Burkholderiaceae bacterium
CTTGGTGAAGGCGCGATCTTTCCTGTTATCGCTTTAAGTGCCAAGGCCCTTGGTGCCTCATCGGCAATAGCCGGTTTAATTGTCGCCTTAATCGGCTTAGGTTCTTTATTAAATAATATACCGGCAGCATTAATTACGGCCCGCTACGGCGAGCGACGCGCCATGATTGCCGCGTCAGTTTTTAGCGTTTTCGCTTTGCTATTTTGCCTGTTAGCGCAAACCGTTTGGGTGCTTGGTCTTGGCGTATTTATGATCGGTATGGCAACGTCTGTTTTTTTACTGGCGCGCCAAACGTTTCTAATCGAAGCCGTTCCTATTGCCTTGCGTGCCCGAGCAATGTCGACTTTAGGCGGGACGATGCGCATTGGTCTGTTTATCGGCCCCTTTGTTGGTGCTGGCTTTATGCACTTTATGGGTTTATCAGGGGCTTATATTGCCGCCATTGTCGCTCTGATCGGCACCGGAATTTTATCGTTTGCGATTCCTGATTTACCAAGCACGTCGGCCACGCAAAGCACAACTCGAAAAAAACCAGCACTTAGCCAACTAGCTAAAACCCATAGTCGCACCTACCTCACATTAGGTTCAGCTTGCGCGCTAGTGGCGGCCATTCGAGCTTGCCGCCAAATCGTCATCCCGCTTTGGGCCGTCCACATTGGGCTAGACGCAGCCACTACAGCAGTTGTGTATGGCTTAATGGGGGCGGTTGATATGCTGCTTTTTTACCCAGCCGGAAAGATTATGGATCGCCACGGTCGACATTACATCGCTCTGGCGTCAATGGGCTTAATGGGAAGCGCCTTAATCAGCTTAATCTTTACGCATAGCTTAATACCGTTTGTTATTTTTAGCTTGCTGCTTGGCTTTGGCAATGGCATAGGCTCTGGCCTAATCATGACGGTTGGTGCTGATGCTTCACCTGCCCAAGGTCGCAACCAATTCTTGGGAATGTGGCGATTTATCACCGACTTAGGTACCGGCGGCGGCCCGTTGCTGCTCTCGGGCTTAACTGCTGTGGCGGGGCTAGCCAGCGGGCTTGTGGGTATTGGCGGCTTGGGCTTTGTGGCTGCTGCCATGTTTTGGCGGTGGCTGCCGCGACGCCCTTTGCATTAAGCCATCGACCTTATGGCAGAATAATTACAGCTTGCGGTTCAACGCCATCAAGGCTATAACCATTTGCGTTCTTTTGTCTATTTTTATTAGGAAGCTGTTATGCACCGTGTCCATACCATGCCTATTGTTATTTTCTTTAAACACTGTGACCCTGCAGGCATAGTCTTTTACCCGCGTTACGCAGAAATGCTGCATGACACAGTCGAGCATTGGTTTAACAACGGTTTAAAAATCGGCTTCGATAATCTACACGGCCCGCACAATATGGGCATACCTACTGTTAACTTACACATCGAATTTAACAAACCCAGTCGTTTGGGCGATCACCTCGAGGCAAAGTTATACGTCGAACATATGGGCCGCAGTTCCATGAAATTAAACGTGCAACTGTGCGACGATGACGGTGATATTCGGGTGCAAGGCCACATTACCGTTGTTTGCGTCTCGCTCGATGGCATTGCTTCTACCCCTATTCCCGACGATTTCCGCAAGCGCATCCAACCTTATGTAAAATTAGAAGAATAATAAAACGCTTTTATTTTCTTGCGGCTTCAAGAAACCGAAGCCAAAAACACGGAAAACTATTCACAATGCCATCTAGCGCCAAACTTGACGATGGACAAACTTTGTCTGACACCATCGCCGAAAAACTTCGCGAAAACATTGCGAGTGGTCGTCTTGCACCCGGATCACGCCTGCGTCTTGAAGAACTTCGTAACCGATTTGGCGTCAGCTTAAGCCCCTTGCGCGAAGCCCTCTCACGACTTAGCGCCGAAGGTTATGTCGAATCGGAAGGCCGACGCGGTTATAGCGTCGCCCCGGTTTCATCAAGCAACCTTACCGAGGTAACACGGCTGCGCTGCGAATTCGAAAGCTTTGCCCTACGCGAATCAATCCGCTTAGGCGACGATCAATGGGAAAGCGAAGTAGTTGCTTCTTTGTATCGCCTAAATAAGCTTGAGCGGGTTAACATCGAAGGCGAACAACTAGCACTTTGGGAAACCACGCATGCCGCCTTCCATCGACAACTAATCGCC
>DATGSD010000226.1:0-2729 GCA_035302965.1 Burkholderiaceae bacterium
CGTTGCCATCGACGGTTTACATGCTAATTTGCATCGCGATCTATCGGGGCGCTTTAATTTTGAAGATTTAATCCAAGCGGGTACGCCCGACGCTTTGCCCATAGCGCTCGAACCCAAAACACCTTTTTTAAGCTCGGCAGCTGCTAAAAATTCGACAGAAGACACGGCCACTAACAAAACCAAAGCGTCGGCGGCTTCAGCAGCATCAGCAACCACAAACCCCCAACCCAATCCAAACGCTAAGCCGCCAGCTCAAGCCTCTGCTGCGCCGTCAGAACACCCCAAGCAGCCAATTAAAAACGATGCCGACAAAAAAGTCGAAACCGCCTTGCAAATCGATATTGCCGGCATCGAGCTTAAAAACAGCGAAATTGCCTTTACCGACCAAGCTAACAGCAAACAACTGCGTATTAGCAAACTAGCAATTACCACGGGGCGGATAAGTTTTAATCAGGCTTTCGACGTCGTTTTATCTGGGCAAATACAGGGTGAACAGCCCAGCGCCGACTTATCGCTTGACGCCCAAGCGCAGCTAAAAGTTGATCGTTTATTGCAAAACTATTCGGCGCAAAAGCTCGATTTACATTTGGCAGGGCAGTTCGAGTCGTTGGCGCTCGATTCTGTTAGCTTACAAGGCGATGTTGCTTATAACGGTTATGCGCGCCAATGGGCTGCCCATCAGTTAGTCGCTAACGTCGACGGTAATTGGCAGCACGATTATCGTCTGGACGACATCAAGCTTAGGGCATCGTTGCCTGAGTTTAAGTTAGACCATAGTCGGGGCGAATTGGCTTTTAGTAAATTTAGTTTACGTTTGCAGGCAAATACCCCCGATGGCAATATCGATTTAGCACTCGATGCGCCTAGTTTAGCCTTGTCTGCTAATTCAGCCAAAGGCTCGCCCATAGTGGCTAGCTTTAAACAAGAGGGCGAGCGGGTACTTGGCCTAGCCCTTAAAGCCGATGGCTTTGAAGGCAGTTCACAAAAACTGCTTATTAAGCAATTCGAGCTTGAAGGTCGTTATAAAGATGCCCAAAGGGTTTTCTATACCGATTTTTCTAGCCCCTTGGCGTGGAATGCCATTGCCGAAACCCTTAGTGCAACGGCATTAAAGGGTGATGTGGGTTACGAGACCATAAACGAACCCACTTATTCTTTCGAGTTTCCGCTTGTTGGCGCTATTAAAGCCGACTGGCTTAATCACACACTAAGCGCCGATATTAATGCCGTTATTGGTGGCTCGCCCCTTAATTTAACGCTTAAATCGGAAGGCCGTGCGCCGCGCATAACGGCAGTTCTAAATGCCGAAGCGCTCGATTTAGACGAGGTCTTGCCAGCGGTGCAGCCCTTAACACCGACCGACCCAGAAGCCGAGGTGGCCGATGCAGATACCGACCAGACAGAAGAGCCCACCGATACAACACCCCCAGACGAACCCAAGCCTGATGTTTTAGCCGCGTTTGCATGGTTAGAGCCCCTCGACCTATCGGGCGACATCCATATTGCAACTTTGTCGCGCGGGCCTCTTAAAGCGACCGACTTTGTTACCAGCATTCGAGCTCGCGACGGCGCGGCAGCCTTGTCTACCGTAACTCAGTTAAATGGCGGGCGCTGGGCCAGCGATCTTTCGCTCGATAGCGTCGGTAATTTGCTGGTCGATATTGATGCTGCCGATGTGCCACTCGACCCCTTGCAACAGGTGTTTTTGGGCAAGCGCTATCTTAGTGGGCGCAGCCAGGTACAAGCCTATTTGCAATCAAAAGGCGTTAACGTAAAGCAATGGCAACGCCAGCTCGATGGGCAAATTAATTTGCAAATTAATGATGGTGCTATTTACGGGCTCGATTTGTTGCCCTTTATTGAAAACATCGATAAGCGCGTGTTAGACGTTTTGGCTGGCAAGGCCAAGTCGGTTTCTAAATCGGCAAGCTTGGCAAAGCGTACCCAGTTTGCGTCGTTTAAACTTGGGGCACAGTTTGAAAAGGGTGTTGGGCAGATAAGCCCCTTGCAGCTAGATGCCACCGACTTTACCCTTGAAGGTAGCCAACCTGCGCAACTTAATTTGCGCAACGAACAGGTCGATTTGCTTTGCTATATCCGCTTAAAACCCGAAAAGCTTTCGGGCAGCCGTGGCATTCAAAGCGTCCTTGGCCAATTAAAACTGCCGCTAAACGTGTCGGGTTCACTACAAAAGCCAAACTATACTTTGCAATGGCAAAGCGTTCATCGCAGCCAGCTAGGCCAGGTGGCCCAAGAGGCTCTGCGCTATCAGTTGCAAAAGCTTGGCTTACCTAAAGATAAAGACGATGAGTCGGCAACGCCCGACGAGAGCCAGCCATCAACCCGCCAACAACTAAAAGACTTAGGTAAAAACCTGAAAGGCCTATTTAAATAAACCGGTAAGCTGTTGCTGGCGCTTATCTGTTGCCGGCTTATCGAACTGCGCGGAAAACTACGCCGTTTAAGGCGGGGATGTATAGCGCGGGCAGGCTGGTGTCTTAATTTTAATTTACGCCTGGCGCAGCTTAGTTGTTTTTTCGATTAACCAGCGTTCGACCGAAGGGAACACAAACTTGCTGACATCGCCGCCAAACCAGGCAATTTCGCGCACAATCGTGCCCGAAATAAATTGATATTGGTCGGACGGGGTCATGAACAGGGTTTCGACTTCGGGCAGCAAATGCCGGTTCATGCCGGCCATTTGAAATTCGTATTCGAAATCAGAAACT
>DATGSD010000227.1:0-2608 GCA_035302965.1 Burkholderiaceae bacterium
CGACGCAGCACACCGTCGGTTAGCCCCGATCCCGCTGTGGGTCAAAAAGCGGCTCCCAAAAGGGGGTTAGCATGAGCCTGCTCGAAGTTAAGGGTCTCACTAAGCACTTTGGTGGCAATATTGCCGTTAACGACATTAGTTTTTCATTGGCGCAGGGCGAGCTTTTAGCCCTTATTGGCCCCAACGGGGCTGGTAAAACCACAACCTTTAATATGGTTAATGGTCAACTACCGGCTACCGCAGGGTCGGTTAAGCTCGACGGCCAAGAACTCGTGGGCATGCCCCCGCGGCATATCGCGCACTTGGGTATTGGGCGCACCTTCCAAATTGCGGCCACTTTTGCGTCGTTAACGGTTATCGAAAACGTTCAAATGGCGTTTTTAGCGCATCACCGAAAAATCTTCTCTTTCTGGCGGCCAGCTGCTGGGCAATATCGCCAAGAAGCCTTGGCCTTGCTCGAACAAGTAGGCATGGCCGAACAGGCCGACCGCGCTTGTAGCGAATTGGCTTACGGCGACGTTAAGCGGGTCGAGCTGGCCATGGGCTTGGCTAATAACCCGCGCTTGCTGCTTATGGATGAGCCAACGGCCGGCATGGCCCCGCGCGAACGCAATGCGCTTATGGCATTAACCAAGCGTTTGGTTGTCGAGCGCAATATGGCGGTGCTGTTTACCGAGCATAGTATGGATGTGGTTTTTGCCTATGCCGATCGTATGCTGGTATTAGCGCGTGGGCAGCTGATCGCCGAAGGCGATGCCGAACATATTCGTAATCATCCCAAGGTTCAAGAAGTTTATTTCGGAACGGGTAAAACCTTTGAAAAGAAACACGAGGCGGTTACATGATTGCAAAACAAAGCGATCCGTTAATGCAGCAAGCTCAATTCGGTGGCGGCGCTAGTGGCGCCGCGCCAAGCCAATCAGACGTTAACGAGGCAGTCTTAACGCCCGTTGGGCAGCCCTTATTACAGGTTGCTAATTTAAATGCTTGGTATGGCGCAGCCCATATTTTGTTCGATGTTGGTCTCGAAGTACGCCGCGGCGAAGTTGTCGCATTAATGGGGCGTAATGGGGCGGGTAAATCGACTACTTTTAAGTCGATTATGGGCTTAATGGAAAAATGGCGCGGCGATGTTTCTTTTATGGAGCAGCGTATTAGCGGTTTGCAGCCCTACCAAATTAGCCGTCGCGGCCTGGGCTTTGTGCCCGAAGATCGCCGCGTTTTTGCCGACTTAACCGTCACCGAAAACCTCGACGTTGGGCGCCAACCGGCGCGTAAATGGCCCGACGGCACACCGGTTTATACCTGGACTCCCGAAGCCTTATTTCAGCTTTTTCCTAATTTGGGCGAAATGCAAACGCGCAACGGTGGCTATATGAGTGGTGGCGAACAGCAAATGTTAACGGTTGCTCGCACCCTTATGGGCAACCCGTATTTGGTCTTGCTCGACGAACCCTCTGAAGGGGTTGCACCGTTAATCGTCGAGCAAATGGCCAACATGATTATCGAGCTCAAGCAGCAAGGGGTTAGTATTTTGCTATCCGAGCAAAACATCCATTTTGCCGAACTGGTCTCCGATCGCGTCTACGTGCTCGAAAAGGGACAAATTCGGTTTACCGGTACCATGGCCGAATTGTCGGCCAACGAAGAGGTTCGCCGCGCGTATTTAACCGTTTAAGCCACAGTGTTTTAAAGCCCTGCAAATTTTAATTTGCAGGCGTAAACCCTTGCTGTGCTTATGCTTGCGCTTAATTTACCGAAGGCGCATGCCTGTTTTTTAGCTGGCTTTCTTGGCCCTTGCCTTACCGCTTGTTTGCTTAAACCAGTGCCTAGGCACTGGTTTTTTGCTAGGTGTATTTACCTCATTTACGTGCTAGGCTTGGCGTTGGCAAGCTGTATGGTATTTAGGTTTTAGTAACTGTCGTTCTAATTAATAGTTAATAAACACGTAGTTAATCGCAATTATTCAACAGTTGCTGTGGCTTGCCCTATTTTGCTGCTTTTTTGCAAACACTTAACGAGGGGGCCATGGCTACTGTATCCAGGCGAGATTTTATAAAAATAGGCTCGATTGCCGGCATTAGTATTTCGCTGGGGCGTTTACCGTTAGCTCGGGCGGTCGAGGTGCACTCGGGTGTGCAGCCTACCGATTGGATGGCCGCCGATGGCAAAGCACGTTATCGCTGGGATGCCATACGCAAGGTAACCGGGCAAAAGGTTTTTGCCCGCGATTATTTTGCTGCCGACATACCTGGCTGGCCAGCGCAGCAAAGCTATGGCTTTTTTATTAAGGCCACCCGAATCGATAAGATATTCGAAAAAGTTGACTTGTCGGGCTTGGCTCCCGAATTACAACCCGATCAGCTAATCTACCACGCCGATATGGCGGCCGATGGCCTCGAAGCGCCAGCGCCAGCCGATTTGGGCACCGACTTTTACGGACGCTATCTATTAGTGCCGCAGGGCGAAACCGCCCCCATGTATGGCCACCCAGTCGCTTTGCTTGTGTATAACGACTTCGAGCGCTACGAGATGGCCAAACGGCAGCTGCGTTTTGCTGAAGGTGTAGTGCAATACGGTGCCGATGCGCCGGCCTCAGTACCCGCCA